>JAEXAZ010000234.1 GCA_023394255.1 Bacillota bacterium
TGCCCATATTGAAAGTGTTGTACATATCGCGCTCCGGGATTTTTCCGGTTTTTTGAATGATATCGAAAATCGGCAGAGTCCCGGCAGTTTTTTTGCTGATCTTCGCGCGCTTTCCCTCAGGTAAAGCGCGGGGAATATTCTCATAAAACCCGCCGCCGGTGATATGGGAGACCGATTTTACCGTCAGCTGTTCCATAACGGCAAGGACCGGCTTCACATAGATTTTTGTGGGGGCAAGCAACGCTTCGCCGAGCGACATGCCAAGTTCGTCATAGCGCTTGTTCAGGCCGCCGTTTTTCTCGACATCGAATACCTTGCGCACCAGAGAAAATCCATTGGAATGAACGCCGCTCGAGCGGATGCCTATCAGCACATCCCCCGCCGCCACAGAATTTTTATCCAGAATACGGGATTTGTCCACCGCGCCTACCGCAAATCCGGCAAGATCGTACTCATCCTCCGGATAAAATCCCGGCATTTCGGCGGTTTCGCCGCCGTTCAGGACACAACCGGCCTGCACGCATCCTTCCGCGACGCCCGACACAATCGACGCGATTTTTTCAGGGATGTTTTTGCCGCAGGCGATATAATCGAGAAACAGCAGGGGCTTTGCGCCGCAGCAGATAATATCGTTGACGCACATCGCCACGCAGTCAATGCCCACGGTATCGTGCTTGTCCATCAAAAAAGCAAGTTTCAGCTTCGTGCCGACGCCGTCCGTTCCGGCACACAGCACCGGATGGGGCATCCCCGACAGATCCAGTTCAAACAGGCCGCCGAAGCCGCCGATATCGCCCAGGAGCCCGGGAAGCGCGGTGCGGGCAACATGCTGTTTCATCAGCTCGACCGCCTTGTATCCGGCGGTAACGTCGACACCCGCCGCCTTATAGGAATCGGAATAGCTATTCTCCATCTGATTCTACCTCCTGCTTTCCATGGTGCCCAATCTTCATCTCAAACTTATCTTTCTGCATTTCATCGGGTACTTTCATCGGATATTCCCCGGTAAAACAGCCAACGCAGAAACCGCAGCCCGCGCCTTCCGCAATCGACTTCACGCCTTCCACACTCAGGTAGTTGAGCGAATCCACACCGATCTCCTTTGCGATTTCCGGAACCGAAAGCCTGCATGCAATCAGCTTGTCGCGGCTGTCGATATCCGTTCCGAAAAAACAGGGATTTTTGAAAGGCGGCGCCGAAACAGCAAAATGGACCTCCGTCGCACCCGCTTCACGCAGCAGATGCACGATTCGCGCGCAGGTGGTGCCGCGCACAATAGAGTCATCCACCAGCACGACCCGCTTCCCGCGCACGGTTTCGGAGATAACATTCAATTTAATGCGTACCGAGTTTTCGCGCTGTCCCTGAGACGGCTGGATAAAAGTCCGGCCGACATAGCGGTTCTTGATGAAGCCGACCCCGTAAGGGATGCCCGACTCTTTGGAATAGCCCAGCGCGGCGTCCAGCCCCGAGTCCGGGACGCCAATGACGACGTCTGCGTCGACGGGCTGCTCCCGATAGAGAATCCTGCCCGCTTTCTGACGGGCCGCGTGAACGCTGACCCCTTCTATGACAGAATCGGGGCGCGCGAAATAGACATATTCGAACACACAAATGCTGCCCTTATTCCCGCAGTGGGCTTTGATGCTGCGAAGCTGCCCGTCCTCGGCAACGACAATTTCGCCCGGCTCCATATCGCGCAGGAACTGCGCGCCCACACTGTCCAGCGCACAGGATTCCGAAGCAAAAACATAGCCGCCGTCTTCCAGTTTGCCGATGCAGAGCGGGCGGAACCCGTTTGGGTCGCGCGCGGCAATGAGCTTTTTGGGGGACATGATGATCAGGGAATATGCGCCTTTGATGGAATACATCGCTTTGGCGACCGCTTCTTCAATACTGGGGGACATCAGCCGCTCACGCGTAATCAGGTAGCTGATGACCTCCGTGTCGTTGGTCGTATGAAAGATTGCCCCGTTCAGTTCCAGCTGCCTGCGCAGTTCGGGGGCATTTACAAGGTTGCCGTTATGCGCAAGCGCCATGGTTCCTTTGCAATGGCGCACTACCAATGGCTGGGCGTTGACCGCGTTGGAGTTGCCCGTGGTGGAATAGCGGCAGTGCCCCACCGCCATGGTTCCCTGCCCCAGTTTTTCCAGCGCGTCCTTATTGAACACCTCGGGAACAAGGCCCAGATTTTTATAACAGTTGATTACGCCGTCATCATTCACCGCGATGCCGCAGCTTTCCTGCCCGCGGTGCTGGAGCGCATAGAGCGCAAAATAAGTGCTTGTCGCCACATCGGCGCGACGGGTTTCGTAGATACCGAACACTCCGCACTCCTCATGGAGTTCATCAAACATGGATCCATCTCCTCACAAACTTCGGCGCAGCAGCCGTAAACGGGTTCCTATTCACCCAGCAGACGCTTGAGAATCTCATGATAAGCGCCTTCCACACCGCCCATATCGCGGCGGAAGCGGTCCTTGTCCAGTTTCTCACCGGTCTTGCTGTCCCAGAACCGGCAGGTATCAGGCGAAATTTCATCCGCGAGGATAATCTTCCCGTCCGGGGTTTTTCCGAATTCCAATTTAAAATCAATCAGTTCAATATTCAGGTCTTTGAGATAGGCAGCGAGGATTTCGTTGATCTTAAACGCATAATCCGCAATAGTTTTCAGTTCCTGGGGAGTCGCCAGTTCCATTGCGAACACATGGTAGTCATTAATCATCGGGTCGCCCAGCGCATCATCCTTATAGCTGTATTCAAGGACTGTTTTCGCCAGCTTGGTTCCCTCGGGGATGCCAAGGCGTTTGGAAAGCGAACCCGCCGCGATATTGCGCACAATCACTTCGATAGGCACAATGGAAACCTTTTTGACGACGGTTTCGCGATCGGAAATTTGTTCGATCACATGCGTGGGCACGCCATGGCTTTCCAGCATTTTCATCAAATGGTTGGAGACTTTATTGTTGATGATGCCCTTTTCCGCAATGGTTCCTTTCTTTAATCCGTTAAACGCGGTTGCATCGTCTTTATACTCCACAATGTATGCATTCGGATCATCCGTTTTAAAAACCTTTTTTGCTTTTCCTTCGTAAAGTTGTTCCAACTTTTTCATTTCAATTCCTCCAGTTATTTATGATAAGTGACCGATTTGACTGATCTTTTAGGCAAATTCCTTTTGGATTTTCAGATCCTTTTGGAGAACCTCCTGTTCCATGTCGGAGCGCCGCAGAGAAAGCTTATACGCGACTTCGGCATCATTCACCCCAATGATCTGGGCAGCGAGAATGCCCGCATTTTTGGCCCCGTCAATGGCAACCGTGGCAACCGGAATCCCCGCGGGCATCTGAACCGTGGACAGCAGGGCGTCCAGCCCGTCCAGCGTTGAAGATTTTACCGGGATTCCAATGACCGGGAGCGTGGTGTGCGCCGCAAGCACACCCGCGAGATGCGCCGCCTTGCCCGCCGCCGCTATAATCGCCGCAAATCCGTTTTCACGCGCACCCGCCGCAAACTGACAGGCGGCGGCGGGCGTTCTGTGCGCGCTCATCACATGCACTTCCACGTCAATGCCGAACCCTTTTAATTCTTCGACCGCGCCTTTGACAACCGGCAGATCGCTGTCGCTGCCCATAATGACAGCTACTTTTTTATTGGCCATAACCGCACTTCCTTTTTATTTTATCAAAAATGAAAACAGGCTGCGGCCTGCCGCAACCTGCAAAAATCCCTTTTATCAAGCTTACACTGATTCCCTGTTACACTGCACCCGTAGCCGGCAATACCGCCATAAAAGACACGGCATTCCATTACAGTCTGAAAAATTCCGGATGATCCAGCCAATATCGCCACCCCCTTGTGCTCTTACTGTTTTTAGTTTACAGGAAAATTCGCCGATTTTCAACGTCAAAAACCCTTGTCTGAAAAAGATTGGAGAGTTGATTGAAAAGAAACAAACGCTCTGTCAAGTTTTTGTAAATTCAAACGATAGGTCATACAAGCTACTTTCGCACACCGGGGCATAGAAAAACTCCTGCGGACGCAGGAGTTTCCTCTCTTAGATGGAAATTACATCGGCAATATCATACAGATGCTTATTGAATTCCTTTTTCATGTTCAGCGCTTCGAGAATATCATAGTCGACAATTTTATTGTCGTGGCTGACGACCACCCTGTTGCCGATTCCCTGCTCAAGCAATTCCACAGCGTGATAACCCATTTCACTGGCAAGCACACGCTCGCGGGCGGTCGGCGCGCCGCCGCGCTGGACATGGCCAAGCACCGTCGCGCGGGACTCCACACCTGTACGCTCCTGTATTTCCCGGGCGATATCATATACGGTGCCGACCCCGTTGACACTGGTTACGCCTTCCGCGACCATAATGATAAAATGCTTCTTGCCTGTTCGCAGAGTACGCTGCATTTTTTGGACAATCGCGTCAATCGAAAACGGAACCTCGGGCACCAGAATTGCCAGCGCGCCGCAGGCAATTCCCGCGTGAAGAGCAATGTCGCCGCAGTGTCTGCCCATCACTTCCACGATGGAACAGCGGTCATGGGACTGGGAAGTATCGCGCAGCTTGTCCACCATGTCCATAACCGTATTAACCGCGGTGTCAAATCCAACGGTATAATCGCAGCTGGCAATGTCGTTGTCAATGGTTCCGGGGATCCCGATACAGGGAATCCCTTTCAGCGACAGATCACGCGCGCCGCGGAAAGAACCGTCCCCGCCGATGACCACGAGGCCGTCGATTCCGATCTCGGCACAGACCTCCCGGCCGCGTTCAACCCCTTTATCCTCACGGAATTCAGGGCAGCGCGCGGAATAAAGAATGGTGCCTCCGCGATGCAGCGTATCACAAACGCTGCGCAGATTCATCTCTACCATATCACGCGCCAAAAGCCCGCTGTATCCGCGGCGAATACCTATCACACGCATATTTTTGTAAAGCGCTGTCCTCACAACAGCACGGACGGCTGCATTCATACCGGGCGCATCACCACCGCTTGTCAGGATTCCTATGGTTTTTTGCTGTTTCTCCATAACGCCGCGTCCTCCATCAGCAGGGTCTCCCCCGCACAATTTATTCAAATCAGGACCCCACATCCTCTGTTATATTATACTTGATAACAGCGAAATGATCAAGGTTCTCCCACTATATTTATAGAATTTTACTAGAACAGAAAAGATTTTCACTGATTTCTTGTCATATTCATAAATCAATGCAAAACGGGAGATTACACACGATACACCACATTTTTTTCCCCCAACAGCTTTTTTAATTCCCGATCAAGGATATCGTTATAATGCACCCAAAGCGATTGAGACGCAAGATGGTATTTCTTGGTATTCTGAAAATAAAAATAGACTGCAATATAGGGTTCTCCCCTGTTTTCCGGCGTAAAAATAGACAGCAGATTTTTTACCCGGCCGAACATCTCTGTCTCACTGCTCTCCATGCGAAGATACAGTCCCGGATTTTTAACCGGAGCCTTTGTTTCCTGTTTCTGTACATTGCCGGGGGCCTTTGCGGATGCTTCATATTCCTCGATCAAAGCGATGGACTCAACAATCAATTTAGCCTCCTCTTCCTCCCGGACTGAAACACGGCCGGTCAGGATTACGACGCTTCCTTCCGCCAGTTTTGATGAGAAGCCCGCGTATACTTTGGGAAAAATGAGCGCCTCCATGCCCCCGCTTGTATCTTCGATCTGCGCAAACGCCATCATCTCACCGTTTCGGGTGGATTTCAGCTTCCTGCTGTTAACGATAGCGGCGACTTTGACGGCTGTGCCGTCCTGTACCCCGCTTCCGCGTTCCTCCGCAGAAATGATGTCCGAAATCAGCGTACAGCCGAATTTGCCGATCAGATTCTGATATCTGGAAAGCGGATGCCCGCTGATATAAAGCCCGGTGGTCTCTTTCTCGTTCGCGAGCAGAAGGGAAACCGCCATTTCAGCAACCTGCGGCAGCGTGCGCGTCTGTTTTGGCGCGATTTCCGGAATATCAAACAGGTTTGTCTGGCCGCTGAGCGTACGCTTATAAACCGCGTCAATATCCTCGAGCACCGCTTCATAGCCGGATAACATCTGGTTGCGGTTGTTTCCCATACAATCCAGCGCCCCCGATTTAATCAGGCTTTCAAGCGCGCGCTTGTTCATGTCTTTCCCATACATCCGTTCGCAAAAATCAGTAAAGCTCTGAAAGCTTCCGTTTGCCTGACGTTCCGCTATCAGTTCATGGATAAAGCCCCTCCCGATATTCTTCACGGCGAGCAGGCCAAAACGGATTTCCTGACCGCTGACAGTGAATCCTTCCGTGCTGATATTCACGTCGGGAGGCAGCACCCGAATCCCAATCCGGCTGCATTCCCCGATATATTCAATGACTTTGCCGGTATTGTCCAGCACGCTTGTGAGAAGCGCCGCCATAAACTCCTTCGGGTAATGGCATTTCAGGTATGCAGTCTGATAGGAAACCATGGCATATGCGGCGGCGTGGGACTTGTTGAACGCATAGGAGGCAAAAGCGGACATTTCATCAAAAATCTGATTGCCGGTTTCACGCGGCACGCCGTTTTGCAGGGCGCCTTCTATAAAAACGACCCGCTCCTTTTCCATGACGTCATGCTTCTTTTTCGACATCGCGCGCCGCACAAGGTCCGCCCTGCCATAGGAATAGCCGCCGAGTTCACGGCAGATCTGCATGACCTGCTCCTGATAAACAATGCAGCCGTAGGTCACTTTTAAAATCGGCTCCAGAAGCGGATGCTTATAGGAGATCAGCTTCGGATTATGGCGGTTGCGGATATAGGTGGGGATGGACTCCATCGGGCCGGGGCGGTAAAGGGAATTGACCGCGATCAGGTCTTCGATCGAGGTCGGGCCCAGCTGGGCAAGCACCGATCGCATGCCGGCCGATTCAAACTGGAAGATGCCCACACACTGCCCCTTCGTCATCATCGCGAACGTGTCCTTGTCAGAGAGAGAAATTCGGTTGATATCGAAATCCGGCTGATATTTTTTAATTTCCGCCACCGCGTAGTTGATGACCGTCAATGTGCGCAGGCCGAGAAAGTCCATTTTCAGCAGGCCAAGCTCCTCGAGCGTCGTCATCGTATACTGCGTGACCGGCATGGTCTCCTCGTTCTTATAAAGCGGCACATAGGTATCGACCGGATTGCGCGTAATTACCACGCCGGCGGCATGGGTTGAAGCATGCCGCGGCATCCCCTCAATCTTGCGCGCCATGTCGAGCAGCTCCCTGATTTTCGGATCGGATTCATACAGTTGCTTTAAATCGGCGGAAACCTGCAAAGCCTTGTCCAGCGTCATTTTCAGCTCGTTCGGCACCAGTTT
>JAEXAZ010000266.1 GCA_023394255.1 Bacillota bacterium
AAACGGGTGTTCGTGGTCGGCCGGCCTTCCCGCCATCTGAAAGCCCAGAAGCGTCACCACCGACGAGCCCGCGTCCGACAGATTGTTGAACGCGTCTGCGGTTATGGAAATAGAAGAAGTGAGCAAACCCGAGAAAAATTTAGCGAAAAACAGGCATAAATTCAAAAAAATCCCAACCGAGCCGGCCAGAATCCCATACTGCCCGCGCACCCGCAGATCATGGATCTGCGCGCTGTCCTTAATGAATAGTTTAACCAGAAGGTCAACCATATCATTCACCCCGTTGTCTACTAGTGTATGCCATACTGCCCTGATCATTCTAACGCAATTCAGGAAAGACGTCAAACCGGACGCATTACAGGAATTTCTATAAATAAACATTACAAGGTATCACATACTATGCATGAGCACACGAACAGGAAGGAGAATAAACTATGTTTTTTAAAAAAAAGCGAGAGCAGAAAGCGCCCAGGCAATCCAATTTCACTTCTCAAAGAACAGAGTCCATGAGCCAGGCGGGAAAATCTTTCGATGAAGTCCTCCCGTATCTTTTGTCCGGGGAAGCGGACGACCTGTCCAATGATTTTACGATGAAGCTTCAATAACGCGATCCTCCCTTTATTAATTGTCTTCCTGATTTCCTGTTTTATTCACAGAGAACGACAGCCCTCCTGATGTATTTCTCCTACATCAAGAGGGCTGTTGTCATTCTTCGTCTTCCTCTTCGGGCATATCCCAGTTATGATAGACATTCTGTACATCGTCGTTGTCATCGAACATGTCCAGAAGCTTCTGCATTTTTTCGGCCAGTTCCGGATCGGTGATCTGGACCTTGGTCATCGGGATGTATTCGACTTCCGCGGAATCATAAACATAGCCCATCTCCGCCAGCTTCCCGGCCACTTTGGAAACATCGTTGGGTTCAGTGACGACCGTAATTATCTCATCCTCATACTGATAATCGGACGCGCCCGCCTCGAAGCAGTCGTCCATGGCTTTTTCCTCACCGATTTTGTTGTCCTCGTTCTCAATATAAATCATTCCCCTGGCTTCAAACAGGAACGAAACGCTGCCGTTCTGCCCAAGGTTCCCCCCGCATTTGTCGAAGTAGTGGCGCAGGTCGCCGGCTGTGCGGTTGCGGTTATCTGTCAGAGTCTCAACGATTACGGCTACGCCGGAAGGTCCATACCCCTCGTATGTAATCTCCTCGTAGTCTTCCTTGCTGTCGCCCGCTTTTTTCAGCAGACGTTCGATATTGTCGTTCGGCACGTTGTTTGCCTTGGCTTTCGCAATCAGGTCGCGGAGCTTGCTGTTATTGTTTGGGTCGGCGCCGCCTTCGCGGGCGGCGACGGTAATTTCACGTCCTATTTTTGTAAATACCTTCGCTTTGGCACCGTCCGTTTTTTCCTTTTTCCGTTTGATATTGGCCCATTTGGAATGTCCAGACATCTCTCTCAACCTCACATTTATGATTTGATTTTATTATGAGCACTACGGTTTGACCTCCCGCCGCAGCATGGCTCCCCGCAAAAGAGGCTTTGCGCAGGGAATCCGGTACTGGCGCATGGGATGGCAGGCGCTTTCCACTTCCCCGGTCTGGGCATCGTGGATTGCAGTGATGGTAAACTTCTCCGGGGGCTGCCCCGGCTGCATGATTTCCACTTCCTCGCCGCGGGAGAATTTGTTGCGGCCGGTAACCAGCAGTTCGCCGTCCTCCCAGCCTTCCGCGACAGCGATGACATCCCAGTTCCGGATATATCCCGCATTCTGATAGCACTGGTCAGGGCGTCCGAAATAAAACCCGGTGGAATATTCCCGGTGGCTGACACGAAGGACTTCGTCCAGAACCCATTGCGGAGGGTGATAGTGGAGCGGGTCCCGCAGATAGACGTCCACGGCCCCGCGGTAGGCCCCGGTCACAACCGCCACATAATACGCGGATTTGGCGCGCCCCTCGATTTTCAGGGAGGTTACCCCGGCCTCTGCCAGCCGGTCGACGTATTCAATCATACAGAGGTCCTTTGCGTTCAGGATGTAGCTGCCCTTTTCATCCTCAAAAATCGGGTAATACTGTCCGGGACGCTTTTCCTCCATGAGGTGGTAGCCCCATCGGCACGGCTGCGCGCATTCTCCCCGGTTCGCGTCCCGCCCTACGATATAGTTGCTCAGCAGGCAGCGCCCGGAAAAAGACATGCACATCGCGCCGTGGACAAACACCTCAATTTCCAGATCCGCCGGCGTATGCTCACGGATGCAGCGAATCTCCTCCAGGGAAAGCTCCCGGGCCAGCACCACGCGCTTCGCGCCGAGACGGTGCAGCTCATTGGCGGTCAGATAATTGACCACGCCGGCCTGCGTGGAAATATGCAGTTCCAGTTCCGGGACAAGCCTTTTGGCAAGCATCAAAATGCCGATATCCGCCACAATGAGCGCGTCTACACCGGCATCGCGGGCCGTCCGCAAAAAGTCCGGCAGCTGCGCCAGTTCCTCATTGGATGGGAGTGTATTGCAGGTCAGATAGACCCGCACGTTCCTTTTGTGCGCGTACGCAACGGCAGACCGGAGTCCTTCCCGGTCAAAATTTGCGCAGGCGGCGCGCATGCCGAATGCGGTACCACCCAGGTAAACCGCATCGGCACCGTAAAGGACGGCGTTTTCCAGCCGTTCCATGTCGCCCGCGGGCGATAAAATTTCGGGTTTTTGCAAATGAATTTCTCCTTTGGAAGGGTTAGGACCCGGAGTTCTGCTCCTCCTCATTGACGCCCGTCCCGTGCGCGCCGATGCCCGCATTCTGGATATTGACATCGTGCTCTTCCCTCGTCTGGGCAAAATAGAATTTGCCGTCTTTATCAGACAGGAAATAGAAGTAATCAGACTGCTCGGGGAAAATTGCCGCTTCTATCGCGTCCATACCGGGATTGCAGATCGGGCCCGCAGGCAGCCCGTTGCATTTGTACGTGTTATACGCATCGTACATCGGCTGGTTTGTCACTGTCATAAACGGTTTGATGTTATCCTCAACATAATGAATAGAGGGGTCGGACTCAAGCCTTGGCAGCTGCATCTGCGGATTTTCCATGCGGTTGTGGAAGACAGAGGAAACCATCTTCATATCGGGGACCTGCGCCGCCTCTTTCTGGATCAGGGACGCCAGTGTGATAATATCGTCGACAGACATTCCCGACGCCTCAATTTCTTCCGAAAGGTCGCCGGCAATCTTATTGTTAAAGTTGGAGAAGAACTTGCGGGATACCGCCTCCGGGCTCATCCCTTTATAAAAGATATACGTATCCGGGAAGAAATAACCCTCATAGCGGCGGAACCGGTATTCTTTTTCAGGGACATCCGCCAGCGCTTCATATTCCCAGGGGAATTCGCCCGCATCCAGATAGGCGTACAGGTCGTCCGCTTTACAGACATCGTTCTCCTCCAGCTTGTCGGCGATCTCCATCAGCGTGACGCCCTCGGGGAACATCAGCGTGACCTCTTCCTGCTTGCCGCTGTTCGGCGTGCGGAACTTCACCATGATCTGGTCATAGCTCATGTTGGAATTGAGCGCGTAGTCCCCCGGCAGAAAGTCCTTCGCATCATTTTTCAGCCCGGCGTAAATGCGGAAAGTAAACGGCTGGTCAATAATGCCCTTTTCTTCCAGCATCGCCGCAATCTGCGACATCGACTGGTCGGGCGGAAGCGTAAATTCTATTTCCATATCCTTTTTATTCAGGCCGAACAGATCCTGCGCACTTGCAAGCGCAAAAAGAGCCAGAAAAACGGAAACGCCCAAAACCACCGCAAGCACGATCAGCGCCCGCATCCAGCGGCTGAAGCCGCCGGGTTCCTGTTTATAGTCTTCCTCGCCGTCATCCCCATGGCCGCCGCCACCTCCGCCGCCGTGATGATTGATCGGCGGGGCCGGAGTGGAAGGCTCATAAAATTCACTGTCGTCAATATTAACCTGAAAGGAACGCCGCCTGGACCTGTCCGATTCCTTTGCAGCCTGTGCGGACGGCCGCGCCGCTGAAGAAGCACCGGCAGCCGCACGCCGCCTCTGCGGCTCAGGAGCGTCAAAATCAAATGCACGGCGGCGTCTTTGCGGCGCCGCAGGCTGCTGCGCATCCACGTCGTCCAGCTTGAAGCTTTTGATCAGGCCTTCAAACTCATCGTTGTTACTCATGTGTCCTCCTTGTCCTCCTGTGCGGCAGGTTGAAAACTGCGCAAAAACGCCGCTGCCGAGGCCAGATTCGTCTTGCAAAATACTGATCAGCGCATTTTTCCGATTTTACACAGCATAAGCCAATATACAATATATAATACCTCAATTTGTCAGAATAATCAAATAGTTCCCGCTATTTTATTGCAAAATCTTTTGAACACAATCTTTACATCATCTTGTTGTAACCCATTCTGCCGCAAAAACATAGAATGAAACAAATCTATAACTGTGAGGTGTCAATTGATATGAACAATTGCTGCAACGACAGCGTTTCTCCCGTGAGCAACGGATGCGGATGCGGTGGTGGAAACAGCGGATATTATTCCTGGTTTTGGATTCTGATTCTCATCATCATCGTGTGTGGATTTGGATTCTCGGGCGGTGCGAACACTTGGTACTAAACCCGCCGATACATGCACATGAGCCGCAAATGGCGGTCCCGGTTTGATAACGGGGCCGCCATTTGCCTATCTCCTTTGCTGTATGGGCACCGGGCTGTACAGCCGTCTCTCGGTAAGAATCAAGTCCACGGGAATGTCATAGCGGCCGCTCCAAAGCCGCCTTCGCAGGTTCCGGGCGTAAACGATCCCGATTTTAACCCCGGGATAACCGGACAGAAACCGGTCATAGTACCCCGCGCCATACCCAAGGCGATAGCCGGCCCTGTCATATGCAAGCGCCGGTACGATGCAGATGCTGTCCTGAAAATCCCGCACCAGTTCGCACCGCTCTTTTATCGGCTCCAGCACGCCGAAAGTGCGCGGAACCAATTGGTCGAGCGATTCAATAAAATAGAATTCCATCAGGCGGCTGTCGTCTACGCAGCGCGGAACCGCCACCCGTTTCCCATCAGCCAGCGCCCGTAAAATCAGACGAAGGGTATCAACTTCTATCGGCAGGGAAACATAGGTCAGCACTATTTTACAGGCCTGGTATTCCCGCACTGACAGCAGTTTCTCCAGGATTTTACTGTCATAGGCGGCTTTCGTTTCTGCGCTCATGGAACGCCGCCAGTCCTTGATTTCATCTCTCATCCGCTGCTTGAGCGGCCGGATATCTATTCCCCGCATTGCAGCGAATCCTTTAATATCTGCGCTCGTCGACGGCTGGTCAGCACCTCAACCAGCTTCAGGCCAAACTCCACCGATACGCCGGGGCCTTTCGCGGTAATAATGTGCCCGTCCACACAGACAGGTTCTTCTGACAGCACAGCGCCCGCCAGCTGTTCTTCATAGCCGGGGAAACACGTCGCACGCCGGCCAGCCAGCAGCCCCTTGTGTCCCAATATGGACGGCGCGGCACAGATCGCCCCAATCCACTTATCGTTCTGCACACAACCATCGACAGCGGTCTGAACCGCCTCCGATTTTTCCAGCGACAGCGTTCCGGGCATCCCCCCGGGAAGGACAATCATATCGAGTCCTTCCGGCGAAATATCATCATCCACAAGATCGCAGCGCACTGTAATTCCGTGTGAACCCGTAATTTCCCGTTTTCCAATACCCACGGTCTGAACCGGAAGTTCAGCCCGGCGCAGCAGATCTACCGGCGTCAATGCTTCAATCTCTTCGAACCCCTGACCTAGAAACACATAAATCATCGCGGAAGCCCTCCTTCTCGTTCAATCCAGCACAAGGCTGATATAGGGTGCGGCGCCTCCCGCACGGTAAACACGCTCCCGCGCGTCCGCGTCGTACCAGCACGCGGCTCCGGACGCCGCCTTTTTAAGCGGATAGGGCGAACGCATATCCATAGGAAGCCGCAGATGATATTCGTCCGCGCTGAATTTCTGCTGGAGGACAGCCAGCGCCGTTTCCACAGACATCCCGTCCACGGCAAGCTCTTTGAGCAGGACAGACCCGCCGCGGTTGTGGCAGACGGCCACTGCGTGCGAAGCGTCGCCGGTAGCCAGTGTCAGCGTTTCCCCGCCGTTAAAGGCGGTTTCCGCCATCCGGTAGGCCAGGGAATCGCCGTCCCACCGCACAAACATGGTGCGTCCGGCAAAGGCCCGTTCCCTGATCTCCATAAATTCCTGCACGGTGGTGTCGGTAATGACAAAGCTGCCTTCAAATTCCGGGATGCGGGCGCGCTCCACGATCGCCTGCCCCGAATAAAATTCCGCGGAAAACCCTCGTTTGCCGTAAAAATTATATAGCTGCGCGGAAGCCGGAACCAGGACAGAAAGCTTTACCCCCTGCTCCCTGAGGTATTTATGCACATATTCGATCAGCCTGGTGCTCAGCCCCCGCCCCCGGTAGCTTTGCTTTGTTGCCACTGCGTAAATATATCTGGCGGGCATGATTCCCGCCTGTGTCACCACCGTCATCGGAAGCAGCGACAGCATGGAAACCGGATGCTCGCCGTCCATAAATACCAGCATATGGCGCGAAAGATCGTATCCGCTGAAATACAGGTCGATATATTGGTTACTGTCCCCGAAACACTCTTTCCAGAGTTCACGGAGTTCCCCGCGCATGGACTCTTCTGCAAATTGTATCACTTCTGAGCCTCCTCCGGTTGCACTGAATTTTATTATCTTTCCGTCAGCGAGAATTTTTCCAGGAGGATCGCCGGCTTATAAGACAGCTTTGCCTTTCGGAGCCCCTCGTCGCCGACATCGTCCTCCCGGTTGACATATTGGAACTTTTCGCAGTTATGGGATACAAACTGCTGGTTAATCATCGGGTAGGCACCCGCTATCTCATGGAATGCTTTTTCAATGTGCACGATAAACGTATCGGAATTAAGCGGACACCCCATCGTAAAGGCGACGATCTCGCCCTCCAGCCTCAGCAAACCGCCCGACAGGCCAAGGGCCTGAAAATTGTTAAAGCAGTTGCGCACCGCGCAGGCCTCCTCCGCCAGATCCGGATCATCCCCGCAGCCGTACTCTTCACACCAGCGCACATTCATCTTCCAGCATTCATCAATATTATCGCCCGTAATCGCCTCATAACTCCAGGCGCCCTCATGCTCCGTCTGGAAACGGTTAATAAAGTTGCGCTTGGAATGCAGTTTCTTTCCGGCGAGTGTGATCAGCGCCTTGCTCTCATAGATATAGTCAAAGGAATCCCTGACCTCTGTAAATTCAAAGGTGTCGGGATAAAGCATCTCAAGAAGCGCGCGGTTTTCCTTTGTGACCGCGTGCATCCGGAACGGATCGCCCCGCCGGTCCGCGTCACGGCGCAGTTCCTCAATCACCGGCTTAATGTCGCCGCTCCCGGAAGGAAACAGGTAGCTGGGCCGATGGGTCTCGTCCTGCCTTGAGGAATGGACCACATAATACTGGTCCACCCGGGCAATCTCGACACCATACAGCTTCCGGTAGATAAAATTGTTTGAAAAGGTATATTCACTGCCCCGCTGGTCCCCCATTGCAAGAAGCGTTTCAACCCACGTTTTGTCGCTCAGTTCTATTCTTTTAAAATCCAGCATAAAAAGTCCTCTCGAATTTTTGTCAAATTTGTCCTGCCGCCTGATAAACCTGTTCAGCTATCAGGCCGACATCAAAGGCCACGCTTTCATCTGAACAGTGCACCACCCGCCAATGGAATTTCTGCGCGGCGTAAAGCGCGCAGGTGCGGCAGCGCGCCATATAATCCAGATTGGCCTCATGGATATCTTTTTTGCTCTCATCGCCATGGTAGCGCAACGAGAGCAGTTTTTTGGAAACATCGGGATGCATGTCCAGATAGACTACTAAATCCGGGCGCGGCAGCCCCAGCTTCTGATATTCAAAATCCTCCAGCCACGCCGCAAATCTGTCCCACTCCTCCATCGGCAGCTTGGACATCTGATGCACCAGGTTGGATGTCGTGTAACGGTCAGCTAACATAGTATATCCGGAAAGGTACTCTTTTCTCCAGAACTGATTGTAGCTGGCATAACGGTCAACCGCATAAAAGCTGGATGCCGCGTAAGCGGAGACCTCGTCCGCCTGCCCGAAATCCCCGCCAAGATACTGTTTCACAAGCGCGGAAGAAGGCTGGCTGTAATCCGGGAAACTGATTGCGCGCACCTGTTTTCCTTCCCGCCGAAGCCGTTCCTCCAGCAGGCCGGCCTGTGTCTGCTTTCCGGAACCGTCCAACCCGTCAATGACAATCAGTTTGCCGCTCATTCGGCCGCCCCCTGTTTCAGACGCCTGATCAGTTCCCGCATCTCCTGCGGTTTTCCGCAGGACATTTTCCCTTCCGTACAGGCCCCGCGCACACAGGGAGGCCCGGCTTTGGAAAACAGAGAGGGGGCAACCGCGCTAACCAGCGCGAGCATCTGGTCGGCGACCTCACGGATTTCCCACTGCGCCCGGTTGCAGCAGCGGTGCCGGAAAAAATTCAGCAGGCTGCGGGCGTTCATGGTGACCACCATCTTTGTATCACAGGCGTTGGGGAGCACGAAACGCGCGTCCTCAATCGCCTGCTTTTCCGCAAGGCGCGCAGCCGCCTTTTCCTCTTTTCCCTG
>JAEXAZ010000052.1 GCA_023394255.1 Bacillota bacterium
CTGCTCAAGGCCGGCCCGGAAAGTATACAGCCGTTATATGACATTCTGCTCCAATATCGCATTTCGCAGGACGCAACCGTTCATTTCATGCGCTCGTTCCGAAGCGCCATGCACGGGTTTGTCTCACTGGAAAAAGCCGGTTTTCTCCGGTATCAGGATGTCAACACTGAGGAAAGTTATGAAAAAATGGTAGATATGCAGATTATGTCTCTGCTTGCCATTGAGGAGGCATAAGTGCATGACAGAAACTTTGGGCAACAGAGAAGCTGCTATTTTTGAAACGATGTCCGTTCCGAAAGCGGTTGCGTCGCTGGCAATTCCGACGATTATCAGCCAGCTTGTCACGATTATCTACAATCTCGCCGATACATGGTATATCGGACAAACCGGTGATACCAACCAGGTAGCCGCGGTTACGATCGCATATCCCGTCTTCATGACAATGACCGCTATAGCCAATCTGTTCGGGATTGGCGGCGGCAGCCTCATTTCGCGCTCTCTCGGCGCGAAAGACTACGATAAAGCAAAGTGCACTTCCGCGTTCAGCTTCTGGGCGGCCATAATCGTCACCCTGCTAATCTCCATTTGCGCCGCCTGTACGAGAGCGCCCCTTTTGACACTTCTCGGGGCCGATGAATCCACCCTTGCATTTTGCTCTGATTATGTGTTGTGGGTCGTCATTATCGGCGGGATCCCGACTGTTTTAAATATGCTGCTTGCCCACCTTGTCCGGGCGGTAGGCGCATCAAAGCAGGCAAGCATCGGGATGTCCCTCGGCGGGATCCTGAATGTCATCCTTGACCCGATTTTCATTTTCCAATGGGGATTCGGCATGAACGTCGCGGGGGCGGCTCTCGCCACCTGTATATCAAACACAGTGGCGACATGTTATTTTTTAAGGTTTGTGCTGAAGAAAAAGAACAGCAGTATTCTCTCGCTCAGCCCGAAAAGTCCCATACAGATGGCTGCCGTAGCGGGGCCGGTAATTTCCATCGGCCTTCCGTCGGCGCTCCAGACTTTCCTCGCGGTCGTATCTAACGTAGTGCTCAACAATCTGATGTCTGCCTATAGTGCCGCCGCCGTGGCCGCCGTGGGCATCGTCAAAAAAGCCGATTTGTTTCCGGCATATGTCGTACAGGGGCTGTCCAACGGTGTTTTACCGCTGCTGGCTTATAATTACGCCTCCGGGAACCGGCAGCGCATGAATAAGGCCGCACACTTTTCGTTGACTGTCTCACTTGTCTTTACAGGGGTCTGCCTAGTCTGCTATGAGATATTTGCCCCCGGAATTGTCCGCATTTTCATTGCAGACGAAACCACCATATCGTACGGCGCATCTTTCATGCGCCTTCATTGCATGGCGATGCCGTTTTTATCGATCATATTTCTGCTGACAGTGCTTTTCCAGGCAGCCGGTCAAAGCAGACAGGCGATGGTTCTTTCGCTGCTGAGAAAAGGGGCCATCGATATACCGCTTATGATTATTATGAACTTCATCTGGCCGATGATGGGCATCATGTCCGTTCAGCCTTTTTTAGACTTTTCCTGTGCGGTTCTCGCTTTCTACATGTATCTGATGTTTTTCAGGAATTCATGGCCCGCCAATGATAAGCCGCTGTGATCATCCCATCCTTTTTCTCCATTTTAATAAAAAAGCCGAGTTGAGAATGACAAGAACGGAACCCGCATTATGTACCAGTGCGCCTACGACAGGGTCCAAAATCCCGGCCATAGCCAAAAGGATTGCGATAAAATTTAAGGCCATGGAAAAAGTAAGGTTGCACTTGATTGTCACCATCATTTTCTTTGCAAGATACAGCAGGTGCGGGAGCTCCTGGATATCGTCGCTGACCAGCGCAATATCGGCTGCATCTATCGCAATATCGCTCCCGATCCCGCCCATCGCAATTCCGACAAAGGCTTTTTTCAATGCGGGCGCGTCATTGATGCCGTCACCAATCATACAAACCTGCTTGTGTTCCCGCTGGCACGCGTCGATCCAGTTCAGCTTATCTTCCGGCAGACAGTTTGCATGCACCTCGCTGATCTGAAGTTGTTCCGCAATATGCTTCGCCGCGTTTTCGTGATCCCCAGTCAGCAAGACGGGCATAACACCCGCCGTTTTCACCGCGGTGATCATTTCTGCGGCTTCCTTTCGCAGCGTATCCGCCAGCGCCAGAAAACCGGACAGTTTTTGCCCGATGGACACATATATGACCGTGCAGCCGTCATCTAGATAGTTTTTCACCTCTGCCGCATCCTGCGGGGACACAGAGACGTTTTGTTCGGAGAGCAGCTCAAAATTCCCGGCGACAATTTCGTTCCCTTTTATAACGGCCCGCACGCCGCGCCCGGGCAGCATCTGAAATTGTTCCGCCTGTACGATATCCTTCCGGCTGAAAGCCCGGTAACAGCGGACAACCGCTTTCCCGAGCGGATGTTCCGAGCGTGCTTCAGCACAGGCCGCACAGGTATAAATCTCCTCCTGCAAAATATTGGGAAGAAAACTGCGGACTGCAACAACTTGCGGCGTTCCGTAAGTCAGGGTCCCCGTTTTGTCAAAGGTAATTTTTGCGACAGATGCCAACCGTTCCAACGCGTCGCCTTCCCGGACAAGAAACCCGTGCTTTGTGGCGTTTCCTATGGCGGCCATAATAGCGGTGGGAGTGGCCAGAACGAGAGAGCAGGGACAAAACACAACCAGAATCGTGACCGCCCGAATGGCCTCCCCTGTGATCAGCCAGGTCAGCGCGGCCGCGCTTAAAGCAGCCACAACAATCCCTGTGGCCCATCTGTCCGCTATTCCTACAATTTTGGCCTTCCCCGCGTCCGCGGACTGTACGAGCCGAATCATGCGCTGGATGGAACTGTCCTCCCCGACCTTCGTCGCCCGCATATCGAAAGAACCGAATTGGTTGACTGTGCCGCTGGATACTTCATCCCCAATGCCTTTGTCCACCGGCAGCGGTTCCCCCGTCATAACCGCCTGATTGATCGAGGTCTGCCCCGATTCAATCACTCCGTCCACAGGGACGGTTTCACCGGGAAGTACACGAAGCATGTCTCCGACATGCACCAGTTCCGCGGGGATGATCTGTTCGGCCGCGCCGTCAATCCTTCGGGCAGTACGCGGTGTGAGGCGGACCAGCTTTTCAATTCCGGCCCGTGCCTTAGCGACTGTCAAATCCTCCAGCAAAGCGCCCAACTGCATAATGAAGGCCACTTCGCCCGCGGCGAAATTTTCTCCGATCACGACAGAAGCAACCAGCGCAATGGAAACCAGGATATCCGCCTTGATGTCAAAGGCGGTTACCAAACCGATAATTGCTTCTAAAATAATGGGGACGCCGCACAAAATGATAGCGGCCCACGCTGTGTCGAATCCAAGCGGCGTAAAGTCAAAGATACTTGCCAGCAACGCAAGCCCGGAAACCGCCAGACAGAAAATCCTCTTTGGGGTACCTCCCCATTCTAAAAATGTCTCTAAATGTTGCATTTTGCCCTCCTTATATACTTATAGGGGTATGGGTAAATTATACCCATGGGGGTATAGGTTGTCAAGTGAACGCAAAAAAGCCAGCCGCGAATTCGCGGCTGGCTTTACCGGATAAGATCAGGTCATATTGGCAAAACGCTCCACAGCTTTTGTAAAGTTCTCTATCGTTTTATCCGCGTCGCCATGCTCAATCCCATCCCTGACACAATGGTTGATATGTCCCTCCAAAACAATCTGCCCCACCTTATGCAATGCGGACTTCGCCGCATTGATCTGGGCAAGCACATCTTCACAGGGAATATCCTCTTCCACCATTCTGTCAATCGCCTGCACTTGCCCGATGATCTTTTTCAAGCGGCGATGCAGATTTTCAGTGTCCATGCATTGTCTCATTTTTGATGCCTCCATATACCATTAGGGGTACGCGTATATTATCATGCAGGCCTTACTTTTTGTCAAGGGTTCTTCAGCCCTGTCTTTTCCCCACGAATTCTGAATCAAGAAAATCCACCTGATATATTTGTCTCCGGCTTTTTATCTTGAAAAAGAAGATCAAATAGCACATTATTGCAATTATGCCGTTCCATACCGCTTGTATTTTTAGAAGCGCCATGTTATAATCACATTATCTGATATATTAGAAGGGGTTTCATATGTCAAATTATATTAAAGACATTCATCTTTACAGTGCGGTTTCAAAAATGAGCCGGCCAATCGCCGATGCGACTCACGAGATTTCGGATATCAAATTTTACATCGTGGAACTGGTCACGGAAAAAGGAATAAAAGGCCAGGGATATCTGCTAAGCTTCCATTATTCTCCCCAAGCAATTGAAGGGGCCCTCAAAGACCTGAAGCGCTTTTTAACAGAAAACCGGATTGAAGTGAATGAAATGCTCCGCATGAAGCGCCTGTATGAGGCAGAATGCGAATACTTTGGAAATCCCGGCCTTTTGCGCTGGGCGCAGGCGGCTGCCAATGTCGCGATGTGGGATGCGTGGGCCAAAACGCTGGGGCAGCCGGTTTGGAAGCTGCTCGGAAGCAACGGGAAAAAAATCCCGGTATATGGCAGCGGTGGCTGGCTCAATTACACCGACGAGGAATTGCTTGACGAGGTGCGCCGGTATCAGGCGCGCGGGTTTGCCGCAGTCAAGGTAAAAGTGGGAAGCCCCGATATGGAACGCGATCTGCGCAGGATGCGGATGGTGCGTGAAGCGGTTGGAGATTCCATGCGTATCATGATTGACGCCAACCAGGGAATGGATGTTCCAAACGCGATTAAACTTTCGAACCTTGCGAAAGATATCGGCATCCACTGGTTTGAGGAGCCGATTGTAAATACAGACTTTGCCGGCTATGAAACAATCCGCGCCAAAACCGGCATCAGCCTGGCAATGGGCGAACGCGAATACAGCGATACTGCCCTGCTTGACCTCATTCGCCGCAATGCGCTTGATCTCTGGCAGCCGGATATCATCCGAATGGGCGGTGTGGAGGCGTGGCGTGACTCTGCGGCGCTTGCAAATGCCTATCACATCCCCTGCCTGCCGCATTATTATAAGGATTATGACGTACCCCTGCTTGCGACAATTGCAAATCCATGCGGCGCGGAAAGCTTTGATTGGATCGATGGAATCATCGACAATCCCATGCGTATTGAAAATGGTCATGCAATCCTGCGCGATGGCGCCGGATGGGGATTCAGCTTTAAAGAAGACTGTCTCAATCCGATCCAATAAAGATCGTCATATGATAGAAAAGCCACGGCGGGACAAGTCCCGCCGTGACTTTTTTAAAAAACTTAATCCGGGTTTTCCTCATACTTCAGGGTTTCAAGAGACGAAAGTAAAGAATGGTTAATATGTTCTGCAAAGGCGGCCTCAATCTCGCGGTCATCTTCCATAAGGATTGCGCGGATGATACGCCGGTGTTCAGACAGGGTTTCCTGACGGGTCGAGTTGCGGTGCTGGAGCATGCTTAAAATGCCTACGCGATAGGTGTCCTGCATGAGCTCATGGAAATAACGCGAAAGGCGGGCATTACCGGGCGTGTCTGCGATAAATTGATGAAATTCAATATCCAGCGAATAAAACTGCCGTTCGTCCTCCAGATTTGTGCGGTGTATCATGTCATCGAATCGTTTTTCAAAATTCAAAAGTGCGATGCTGTTCATTTGGTTCTTATATTTGATCGCGACAGTAGGTTCGATCAGCTTCCGTATCTGATAGATTTGGGCAGTTTCTTCCGGAAGGATTCGTTTTACGCGGGTGCTGCTTCGCGGATAAATTTCGATCAGGTTTTCTTTTTGCAGCATCAGCAGGGCTTCCC
>JAEXAZ010000089.1 GCA_023394255.1 Bacillota bacterium
ATACATAGCCTTCTGGATAATCTGGACTGTGATCCCTCGCAGCTCGACGATATCGAGCGCCGGCTTGATACCATCTATTCTCTCAAAAAGAAATACGGCGCGACGGTCGCCCAGATTCTGGCATACCATGAGAAAGCGTGCGATGAGCTTGAACAGATAGAATCTTCCGACACACGCGCGAAACAGCTTACGGAAGAGGCGGGGCGGCTGCGGGAAAAGGCGGCTTCCCTCGCGGATGAACTTTTTCAAAAACGTGAAACGGCTGCATCCGGCTTTATTAAAGCGGTGCAGGACGAACTGACGTTTCTGGACATGCCTTCCGTGAAGCTTTCCGCGCGGCATCAGAAAAAGCCGCTTTCCGCCGACGGGATTGACGATCTGGAACTGTTTATCTCCACCAACGTGGGAGAGGATGCAAAATCCCTGGCCAAAATTGCGTCGGGAGGGGAGCTTTCCCGCATTATGCTTTCCATCAAAAATGTGCTGGCGGAAAAGGACGACATCGGCACCCTGATCTTTGACGAGGTGGATACGGGCGTTTCCGGGCATGCCGCCCGCAAAATTGGGCAAAAGCTGGCGCAGGTTGCGGCCAACCGGCAGGTCATTGTCGTAACGCATCTGGCGCAGGTAGCTTCTTTTGCCAACCGCCATCTCTTGATCTCCAAGAGCACACACGACGGCCGCACGTTTACGGCCATCACGCCGCTTGGACGCGAGCAGCGCATCCGGGAGCTTGCGCGGATTACCGGCGGGGATGACGCAAGCGAAATTGCGCTCAAACACGCGGAGGAAATGCTGGCCGATGCCGGAAATTGAGCAAACAGGTTGTGTTTTGAAAACCGGCGTGCTATAATGGTTCAATTAACGCAACATGGCTGTCAGAGAACTTAAACTCTTGCAGCCGGAAGAAAGAGTATAAGGAGACAGATCGATGACAGTATTTGAAGAACTAACCCGGCGCGGCCTGATTGCGCAGATGACGCATCCCGAGAAGATTGAAGAACTTCTCAACAGCGAGAAGGTTACCTTTTATATCGGATTTGATGCGACCGCTGACAGCCTGCACGTCGGTCATTTTCTTCAGCTGGTGGTCATGAAGCATCTGCAGCGCGCCGGACACCGCCCGATTGCGCTGCTGGGAACCGGGACGACGATGGTTGGGGATCCCACGGGCAAAACCGACATGAGAAAGATGCTTTCGATTGAAGAGATCAACCACAACGCCCGGTGTTTTCAGGATCAGATGGAAAAATTTTTGGACTTTTCCGATGGGAAGGCGCTGATGCTGAAAAATGGCGACTGGCTTCTGAAACTGAATTATATCGAACTGCTGCGCGACATCGGCGTACATTTTTCCGTGAACCAGATGCTGACGGCTGAGTGCTTCAAAACCCGATTGGAACGCGGCCTTTCATTTATAGAGTTTAACTATATGATCATGCAGAGTTATGACTTCCTGAAGCTGCATCAGGATTACGGCTGCAAAATGGAAGTCGGCGGCAATGACCAGTGGGCAAATATTCTCGGGGGCATCGACCTGACCCGCCGTGTAACAGGTGATGAGGTCTATGGCATGACCTTTACGCTGCTGACCACCAAAGAAGGCAAAAAGATGGGAAAGACGGAAAACGGCGCGGTCTGGCTGGACCCGTCCAAAACCTCTCCCTATGACTTTTTCCAGTACTGGCGCAACGTTGCCGATGCCGATGTGGTCCATTGCCTCAAGCTTTTGACCTTCCTCCCGATCGGGCAGATTGAGGAAATGGACAGCTGGGAAGGAAGCCAGCTGAATCAGGCGAAGGAAATGCTGGCTTATGAGCTGACCAAGATGGTGCATGGGCAGGAGGAGGCCGACAAAGCGCTGGCGGCCGCTCGTTCGCTCTTTACCGCTGGCAGCCATAGTGACGATATGCCGACCACGGTACTTTCCACGTCCGACTTTACGGACGGAAAGATGCTGGTTTCCGATTTGCTGGTAAAAACCGGCCTCGCGCCCTCGAAAGGGGAAGGGAAAAGGCTGATCCAGCAGGGCGGGATCGCCGTGGACGATGCAAAGGTAGAAAGCTTTACAGATATGGTTGCGGTCAGTGATTTTGAAAAAGGCCATGTCATTCTGCGCAAGGGCAAAAAAATCTACCATAAAGTTTCCCTTGTATAATTTGAAAAGAAGACAAAAAAATACTTGACAAGAGTTTTAGAAAGCGCTATGATAGCAAACAAGATGAATACGTCAAAGGCTATGACGGGGAACAAAACACAAGAGATGCGTTGCAGAGAGCCGCTGGCTGGTGAAAAGCGGTACCGTTTTTGTGAATAACTCGCCCCCGAGCTGTCTTTCGAAAGCATATGCGAGTAGATAAGGCCGGAGTCCCACCGTTAGTTGGAGAGCGCATTGTTAGATGCGGCCGAGCGGGCTGTTTACGCAGCCAATCAGAGTGGTACCACGGAAGTCGATTCAGACCTTCGTCTCTAGTTTTAGAGACGAAGGTCTTTTTGTTTTCCGTTTGACGAAATTCCTCTGAAAACATGTATGAAAGGTGAGAACAGAATGAGCAGACGAATCAGGATTTTTGACACGACCCTCCGCGATGGGGAGCAGTCTCCCGGATGCAGCATGAATTTCAGTGAAAAAATGGAAATGGCCCGTCAATTGGAACGGTTGGGGGTGGATATCATTGAAGCCGGTTTCCCGGTTTCCTCTCCGGACGATTTCGAATCGGTAAAAGCCATTGCCAAGGCAATCAAAGGCTCCACGATTGCGGGGCTCGCCCGCTGCGTGGAAGGGGATATCCGGCGTGCTTACGACGCGGTAAAGTATGCGCAGTCTCCGCGGATTCATGTGTTTTTAGCCACAAGCGACATCCACATGCAGTATAAGCTCAAAATGACGCCGGATCAGGTTGTGGAGCGGGTCGCGAAGATGGTTGCCTTTGCGCGCAGCCTCTGCCCGGATGTCGAATTTTCCGCCGAGGACGCTTCCCGCAGCGATCAGGATTTTCTTGTGCGCGTGTTTAACACCGCTATCGCGGCGGGTGCTTCCACCATCAACATTCCGGATACAACCGGTTACAGCACCCCAACGGAAATGTATGACC
>JAEXAZ010000181.1 GCA_023394255.1 Bacillota bacterium
GTACGGACATCTTGTCCCCGAGGTGCTCTTCCAGCCATATTTCCAGCCTGGAGGGGTTCTCCTCCTCTGAAGTTCCGGAAATATCCGCGGATTTCATCAGATATTTATAACCAAGCGCCAGCATGGAAAACAGGTTGAAGATTCCGCGGATCAACGGCAGCTTTGTATACCATCTGTTTGCCGCGCTCTCCCATGTTTCCGAATAGATGGTCCCATCCGGCTTGCGTACCGACATAGCCGACACGCGCGGGCCCCGCATCATGACTCCCTCAATCAGCGCCTGGCCGCCGATGGATGTTTTTTTTACTGCACAGCTCTTTTCCGACAAATGATCAAATCCTTCCTGTTCCCATGGGAATGTCCGCACCATCGCCGCTTGAATTCAGCAATAGTCAGAATGATAATGATATTATAAAGGGTATATATGAACAATTCAACTTTCAGCTTTTCGCAAGGGGAAGCAAAATCGTTACTTTGGTACCGACGCCTTCTTTTGAAGTGATTTCCAGCGTGCCGCCGTGCATTGTGACAATTTCGTCCGCGACCGCAAGCCCGATTCCGGAGCCGCGGCGGGTGGAATTTGCCTTGAAGAACTTCTCCTTGATCTTTGGCAGATAGGCTTCCTTGATGCCGATTCCTGTGTCGGAGACAGATATGCGGATCGACTCGCCGGTAACCGCGGCATGAACGGTAACGGTGTCGCCGCTGTCGGAGTATTTCAGTGCGTTATCAATAATATTGACGAATACCTGGCGCAGCCTGTTGCGGTCGCCGAAAAACAGCGCGACCTGATCGGGTTCTTCATAGATCAGCTCCTTATTTTCATGCCTTGCGCGTTCCTCGAACATCAGCACCGCGTCGGAAAGCTCCGCAACCAAATCCAGCTTTTCCTTTACAAGCTGCATCCGTCCGTTTTGAAGCCGGCTGAAATCCAGAAGCTCCTCAACCATCTGCGCCAGACGCTCGGTTTCCCCGGTGATCACACGCATCCCTTTGCCCAGCAGTTCCGCGTCGACCTCGCCGCCCATGTCGGCCAGCGTTTCCGACCAGCCCTTGATTGCGGTGAGCGGGGTGCGCAGCTCGTGGGAAACCGAGGAGATGAAGTCGTTTTTCATCTTTTCATTGGCGGAAAGTTCCTCCGCCATATAATTGATGGTGTCGCACAGCTCGCCGATCTCATCGTCATTTTTCTTATGCAGGCGGGCGTTGAAGTCCCCCTGTGCAATCTTGCGCGCGGTAACGCTTACGTCGCCCACCGGGTTGACAATGGAATTGATAAAATAGGAACTGGAGAAGATGACAAAAAAGATGATTGCCACACCAAACAGGGTAATGATCAGAATCAGCAGTACAATCTGGCGGTCGATGCCGTCGAGCGATACGGCGAACCGCATGGCCGCAAGCTGCTGATCCACAACGGGGGACGCAACCGTGATCGCCATAATATTTTCCCCGTTTATGGTGCCCACAAATTCACCGATTCCCACCGACATCGCGTCATCAAAATCGCCGGTTTGAATGGTGGAATCCGCCTCGAATCCGCTGGAAGTAAAAGTGACCCTGCGGTCGAGGTCGACCGTCATAAGTTCCATGTGGTTGCGCTCTTTGAAATTTTCCACCAGACTGCGCACCTGCTCGGAAAAGTTGCCGGACATGTCCTCGGAATAATCGGTGAGCTGGTTGGTTACATAGTTTGCCTGTGCCATAATCGCGGCACGGACATTATTGTAATAAAACGCGCGGATGCCCATGGAAAATCCGATCTCCAGTGAAATCAGAATGACGAGAATGACGCCCAGATTATTGAAAAGCCAGCGCTTGGTGATTTTTCTGGCCGCCATGGTCATCCCTCCCTTTCGGCCGATGCGGTTGAGAATACAACCGTTTTACTTTTGTACCCATTTATATCCGAAACCCCATACGGTCAGCAGATACTGCGGCTCGGACGGCACATCTTCCAGTTTCATGCGCAGGCGGCGGATATTGACGTCGACAATTTTAATATCGCCGAAGTACCCTTCGCCCCAGACTTTGTTCAGGATATCCTGACGCCCGAGCGCCGTATTCGGATTGTTAAAAAAGTACTCGAGAATCTGATATTCCACCTGCGTCAGTTCCAGAATCTGTCCGTTTTTGGAAACCGTGCGGCTTTTGATATTCAGGATAAAAGGCCCTGCCTTCAGTTCGCTGATGACAGGGGCCTGCACTTTTTCGGCAGCCATTGTGACGCGGCGGTGAATCGCGTCCACGCGCGCGACCAGCTCGGAGGGGGAAAACGGTTTGGTCACGTAATCGTCCGCGCCGATCATCAGCCCGTTGACCTTGTCCATTTCCTGGCTTTTGGCGGTGAGCATAATAATCCCTACCGAAGCATTTTTCTCCCGCATGCGGCGGCAGACCTCAAACCCGTCCATGCCGGGCATCATGACATCCAGCAGAACCACGTCGAAATAGAACGGGTTGCGGTCAAAAACCTGCATGG
Source organism: Bacillota bacterium (assembly GCA_023394255.1). Taxonomy (GTDB): domain Bacteria; phylum Bacillota; class Clostridia; order Oscillospirales; family Ruminococcaceae; genus Anaerotruncus. Next base: position 2,483 of record JAEXAZ010000181.1, read on the forward strand.
CCTCCTCGCCGTTGGAAACATCCACCACCTCGTAACCGGACCGCTTGAGGTTAATCACTTCGAAATCGCGGATGACGTCTTCATCCTCTACAACCAGAACACGTTTCATATCAAACCCACCTTTCTTTGTATAGGGCAGCCTAAAGCAGGGTAAAAATGCGATTGGGATTTTTTTTGGACAGCTGGTAAGGGCTGATCGAGAGGCTGCTCTTCACCTTATCCGGAATGTAGGCATAGTAGGTGAACATGCCGCGGGTATCCAATTCCGTATATTTTTCAAGGAACTTATCCTGATATCCCTTTTTGGAGACTACGCGGATCCGGAGCAGTTCGCCCGCAAGATCGCTGAACGGGTCCTCAAGGGACGCGTTATACTCGATAAACCGCCACTCGCTGGTTTCCGGCTGGGCAAAAACCGTCACCTGATCGATCCAGTCCTCCGGAAAGTTCACACGGTACCCCCCGGACCGGTTGATGACCGTGGCAAGCATGCGTACCAGCTCGTTGCCCTGAAGCTGCATATATTCCGTCAGATACAGCGCCTCGCTGTCCTTCTGCTTTTGATAGCCGGGCAGCAGACGCGCGGTCGGGATTTCAATAACGGAATCGCCGTTGATGTCTGCACAGACAGTTTCTTTGGGGGTGTCTTTTCCGCCGGAGACCGCATCCCGCAGGGTTCGCTCGTATAGAGACGGCCCCCCGCCTTCGCTTTCATCGCCGCTCATGCCGATACTGATGACAGGGGCAAGAAGGCCGTCGTCATCCAGCGTAAACACCTCGGTGGCCAGCACATCGCCGAACAGAAGCTCGTCGATGAATACGCCGCGGCGCCCGCTGCTCCGGTCAAGATTGCCGGCTATGACACCGACAAACTGCGATATGGAATCCGACAGGGAATGTTCGCTGAACAGCCGGACAACACCGGCCTCGCTGTCATAGGAAAGCTGCTTGATCCAGGAGGATTCCAGACGGTTGCGCTCGTCGCGGCTGAACAGAAAAATATCGTCCAGCCCGTCCGAATTTAAATCATTAATCAGATAAGTGTCATAATAGTTAAAGTCGGTTTTTCCGGAACTGTCCCGGAACAGCATGCGCTCCAGCTTCCCGCCCGAACAGGTATAAAGCTCCAGCTGTTTTTCTGTCTCTTCCTCGCTGCTCCAGCCGACCACGATGTCCGCGCTGTCCTGCCCGGAGATATGGGCGAACGCGACAAATTCCACCTCTTCGCTCGCACCCGACAGCGCGTTGACGGCCCGCCACACGCCGTCCTCCTTGTCGAGCAGGGCGACGCGGGTCGTACTGCTCAGACCGATGGAATAAAACGCCAGCGCCTCTTCGTCCCCATCCCTGTCCAGATCCTGATAGATAAATGCGGAACGATAGTCGCCGCTTTTGGGATATTTCAGGGTAAAATCCCCTGTGACCGATTCCCGCAGCGCGTCGTCAATTGCTTTTTGTTCCGCGGTCAGTCGGGGCGGCTGCATTAAATCCTCGGTGACAGGGCTTAGCCCGGTGCAGGAGGAGCATAAAAACGATACAGCCAGCAAAACGGCCGTCAGTATGGTTCTGTGCAGCAAAAAACCACCCCTTTCTGAGGAATCGATCCGGCAATAGTGCATAAAACGATATGCTAATTTTATAGCAAAGCCGGTGGAATGTCAACGGAAGCCGGCTTTTGCCAAAATAAAAAGCCGCCGGACGAAGCGGCAGCCTGCAAACAACATTGCGTATTCAGATAAATCATGGTAAAATAGTCGCAAAGTGACTGTCAGCACTTGCTGCGAAAGATGCCGCTGTGCGCTTTGCACTTATGGCATCATCTTTATCGTTTCAGGTGGGTCGGATAGGCGATCCTCGCTTCCGAATTCTGTACAAGATTGAGAAGTGAAGAGGCAAACAGCGGATACTCCTGCGAGAGGGATTCTGTCGTCACATAGAGCGGGTCAATATTTTCGATGCGCTCCATGTCAGCTACCGGGTTTCCCCCGGTGATCGACTGCGCGTTGGCAAAAGAGACCTGCATGGCGGCGTCCGCGTAGCATTGGGAAACCGTCTCCGGGATGGTGAACAGTGCGCTCTGATTGCGCGGATTGGCGCTGTATACCAGACGGAACATGCGGTAAACCGACAGCATTAAAAAGGAAGACACCTCGTTGATCAGTGGCTTGCATTTGCTGCGGGACAGCAGATCGAACAGGATATTCAGCGAGTTGGCAATCAGTTTTTTATTCAGAACGGGGAGGACCCCCGCCTTAAAAACATTTTCTTTGCCGATGGTATCCGGTTCCGGAATATCTTCTACGGTCAGCTTGGAACCTGGCCGGTCAGGGGACCGGCCCAACATATAATCGCAGGAAACTTCATAAAAATCTGCGCACCGGATTAGAAAATCCAGCCCGCATTCGCGGATCCCCTTTTCATAATGGGAAAGCAGGGCCTGTGAAATACCAAGCTTGGATGCGGCGAGCTTCTGGCTTATTCCGCGTTCTTTGCGCAACAAAGTAAGGACTCGTGGAAAATCAGCGTTCATGTCAATACCCCTCAAAAACCTTTTTTTCTATCTGCAGGCGACAAAAAGTACGCCCAAGGTCTTTTACGTATTGTAAATTATATAATACGCAAAACCTTTTGTAAATAGGTGTGTGAAATATTATAAATATTTGTAGAATAAAGTCAAAAAGAGGTAAAGAATTTATGCTAACATACAAAATACACATGATTCGGCACGGTTTGACACAGGCAAACCTCGAAGGACGTTATATTGGGACTACCGACCTCCCGCTCTGCGAGCAGGGGCGCGCCTCGCTGGAGCGGCTTTACAGGACCAGCGACTATCCGCCGGCAGACAGGGTATACACGAGCCCTTTAAAACGTGCGGTGCAGACGGCGGAAATCCTGTACCCGGGCAGCCCGGCCGAGCCGGTCGAAAAACTGCGGGAACTGGATTTCGGGGATTTTGAAGGGAAAACCGCTTCCGAGCTGGAGGATGACCCGGCGTTCCGGGAATGGATTTCGTCGCCCGGCGGCTGCCCGCCTCACGGGGAAACCGTCCAGTCGCTGAGGAGGCGTTCGGTGGAGGCCGTCTCCTATATTTTCGGGCAGATGATGGAGAAAAAAATGCTGTCTGCCGCTGTGGTGACCCATGGGGGGCTGATTATGAATCTTTTGGCAGAGCTGGGGCTGCCCCAGCGCGACGCGGTGCGCTGGACGGTGCAGGACGGGCGCGGCTATACCTTGCTGCTTACCGCGCAGATGTGGATGCGCGACCGGAAATTTGAAGTCTATGAGCAGATCCCTTATGAGAAGTTACCGGAGGAACTTCTCTGGGAAGAAAATTCGTGATAGGAATTCATAATTTATAGGTGGAATTTTTCCGTTTTGCATAGTAGAATGAAAAACAATCTAGGTAAAGGAGACTTCTGGATGAGACCTATCAAGATCTGCGTGCTGGAGGGCGACGGCATCGGGCCTGAAATTGTAAAACAGGCGGTAAAGGTCCTGAAAGCCGCCTGCGATGCGCGCCAAATCGCGCTGGAGTTAGATTACGCGCTGCTTGGCGGCGCCGCGATTGACGCGGCCGGAACCCCTCTTCCCGACGCAACGGTCGCACAGTGCAAAGCATCCGACGCGGTGCTGCTGGGGGCTGTCGGCGGTGAAAAATGGGACGGGCTTCCGTCTGCGCTGCGCCCGGAAAAGGGGCTGCTGGGCATCCGCTCCGCGCTGGGGCTCTATGCGAACCTGCGCCCCGCCACGATTTTTCCGGCGCTTCAGTCCGCTTCCCCGCTGAAAGAAGAAATCATCCGCGCGGGTGTGGATATTCTGGTGGTGCGTGAATTGACCGGGGATGTCTATTTCGGGGAGCATGCCCGTAAACAGGAAAACGGGTATGAAACCGGATATGACCACATGCAGTACAGCACGTTTGAAGTGGAGCGTATTGCGAGGAACGCGTTTGAGCTGGCGCGCAAACGGAACCGCCGGGTAACTTCGGTGGACAAGGCCAATGTGCTGGAAACCTCAAGGGTATGGCGCGAAACCATTACCCGTGTCTCGCGGGAATATCCGGATGTCGGGCTGACCCATATGTATGTGGACAACGCGGCGATGCAACTTGTGCGCAATCCGGCGCAGTTTGATGTACTGGTGACCGGCAACCTTTTCGGGGATATTCTTTCCGATGAGGCTTCGATGATTTCGGGTTCCATCGGCATGCTGGCTTCGGCGAGTCTGGGCGACGGCACACTGGGGCTTTATGAGCCGATTCACGGCAGCGCTCCGGATATTGCGGGGAAAGGCCTGGCCAACCCGCTTGCTACCATTCTTTCTGTAGCGATGATGCTGCGGTATTCGCTTGATCTGCCGGAACTTGCGGATGCCATCGAAAAGGCGGTCGAAAGCGCTCTGGATGTCGCGCGCACGGCGGATATCCGGGACCCTGCTCTTCCTGTTTATTCCACAGAAGAGATGGGCGGCTTCGTGGCGGGAAAAGTCAGAGAGCTGCTTGAGAAATAGAAAGGCGGGGCGAAATCCCTGCCGATAGGAGGCTGAACTTTATGGGACTATCCAAAACGATAAAAATGAACGCAAAACGGGCTCTGGCCGGGGCCTGGGGCAGCGCGATCGGCGTGATGGTGATTACTTTTCTGCCGTCGGTCCTGATCAATATTCTTGAATCTGTGATACGGGCGGTCAGCGGCGTGCCTGAGTTTGTGGATTACG
>JAEXAZ010000182.1 GCA_023394255.1 Bacillota bacterium
GTACAGGACGCCGGCGCGATTGCGATTGTGGTGGGACGCCCGAGGGAAGAGACCGGCATGCTGTATGAGGATTTGGTGGAGCTGCTGGCCTATGATTTTGCGCTTCGGCCGAAACCCCGCCCCCAAAGGGAGGCAATGTATTTTCCCGTGTTTGTTGACTGGTCGGCCAGCAGGGTTGTTTTGTTTGGGGGCGGCGCAAAAGCGGCGCATTGGGCAGCCGCCCTGCTGCCGTTCTGCGGCAGCCTGACAGTCGTCTCCCCCCAGACCGTGCCCGAACTGGAAACAATGGAGGTTATCATGATTCGCCGTCCCTACCGGCACGGGGACTGTGCGGGATACGATATGGTTCTGGCCGCTGCCGATAATCGGGACGTCAACCATGCAATCTATGAGGAATGCAAGCTGGAGAACGTACCGGTACATGTTGCGGACGCGCCGGAGGAATGCAGCTTTCATCTGCCGGAGCTTGTCCGCATGGGGAGCGTTATCGTGGGGATCTCCGCAGGCGGGCAGGATCGGAGACAGGCCAAGGCTCTGATCAAAGAAATTCGCTCGCGGATAGAAGCGGTCACGCCGCAGCCTGAAAGACAGAATGAACTGTAGACAGATCGGGGGGGATTTGCTTGAAAATCTATATGGTCGGCGTCGGTATGGGAAACCCGAAGCTGCTGACAGCCCAGGCGGCGGAAGCCGTCGCCTCAAGCAGCTGCCTGATCGGCGCGCTAAGAATGCTGGACTGTTTTCCCAATAGCCGTGCGCGGAAAATTGCCGCCGCAACCCCTGAAAAAATAGCGGAAGCGATTTTTTCCCAAAAAGGGCCGGGGCCGGTAGCGGTGCTGGTCTCCGGGGATTGCGGATTTTACAGCGCCGCAAAAGGCCTTTCGCGCCCGCTGGAATGCGAGGACGTCGAATACCTGCCGGGCATCAGCAGCCTGCAGTATTTCTGCGCAAAACTGCGGATTCCATGGGACGATGTCAAACCGATCAGCCTGCACGCGGGGGAACAGGATTTACTGGGAACGGTAGCCACCTCTGAAAAAACATTCGTGCTTTCCGGGGGCAGCCGCAGCGCCCGGGAAATCTGTACCCGCCTGTGTGAAAACGGGTTCGGGGACTGCATGGTGCATGTGGGGGAGCGGCTGTCCTATCCGGACGAAACCATCACGAGCAAAACGGCGATAGCGCTTTCCGCTCAGGAATTTGACCCGCTGTCGGTGCTGCTGATTCGGAATGCGGGCGCTTTGCGCAGACAGCCGCCGGTAACCCACGGGATTCCTGACAGCTGTTTTTTGCGCGGGGAAGTGCCTATGACCAAGGAAGAGGTGCGCGCGGTCTGCATCGCCAAAATGCGACTGCGACCGGGACAGACCGTCTGGGACGTCGGGGCGGGAACGGGCTCCGTTTCGGTGGAAATTGCCCGGATCCTGCCGGGAGGCGTGGTTTATGCGGTGGAAAAAGAAGCGGATGCCATTGCCCTGCTCAAACAGAATCAAATGAAATTTGGCGTCCCCAATCTCAAAATTGTACAGGGCATGGCCCCCTGGGCATTGTCCGCGCTGCCCGCGCCGGATGCGGTATTCATCGGCGGAAGCTCCGGGGGAATTTCACCGGTGATCGATTTGGTTTTGCAGAAAAACCCCGCGGCCCGGATTGTTGCGAACGCGATAACGCTGGAAACGGTGGGCGCCGTGCTGGATTGCTTCAATCGCCTGGTGCTGGAACAGCAGGAGGTCGTGCAGCTTTCAGTCGCAAAATCCAAAACGGCCGGCGGCAATCATATGATGATGGGGCAGAACCCCATCTATATCCTCAGCGCGGGAGGGGAACGGCGATGAGCATCGTTCAGCCCCTGCCGAGGATTCTGTTTGCGGCGCCGTCCAGCGCAAGCGGCAAAACAACGGTGACCTGCGCGGTTCTGCGCGCGCTCGTCAGGCGCGGCCGGAAAGTGGCCTCGTTTAAATGCGGGCCTGATTATATTGACCCGATGTTCCACCGCAAAAGCGTGGGAACGGCGGTTTCTTCCAATCTGGATTTGTTCTTTTCGGACGGCGGCATGGTGAACCGCCTGCTGGGGGAACAGGCGCGGAATGCCGGCCTGGCGGTGCTGGAAGGGGTCATGGGGTATTATGACGGCTTAGCGGGCAAAAGCGTGGAGGCGTCGACCTATGCGGTTGCCGAAGCGACGCAGACCCCGGCCGTATTGGTAGTCGACTGCCGGGGCCAGTCGGTTTCGGTTGCGGCGCTGGTGAAAGGGTTCCTGGATTTTCGAAAGGACAGCCGGATTTCGGCAGTCGTTTTCAATCGCCTTTCGCCGATGCTTTATTCGGAGCTGAAAGTGCTGGTGGAACAGGAATGCAGCGTTGCTGTCGCGGGCTTTTTTCCGCCCATGCCGGACGGTGCCCTCGAAAGCCGGCACCTGGGGCTTGTCACCGCCGATGAAACAAAAGATATCCAAAGGACGCTCGATCTGCTTGCCGTGCAGGCGGAAAAAACCATCGACCTTGATCTGCTGCTGAAACTGGCGGATTCCGCTCCGGCGCTGGACTATGAAAAACCTCAAATTCCGCGGCTATCGAAGCCGGTACGCATCGCGGTTGCCGATGACCGCGCCTTCTGCTTCTACTATCAGGACACCCTGCGCCTGCTGGAAGAGGAGGGGGCCGAACTTGTAACGTTCAGCCCGTTGGCGGACAGCGCCTTGCCGGCGCGGATCGGCGGGCTCTATCTGGGCGGCGGATATCCGGAGCTTTACGCAAGGCAGCTTTCGGAAAATACCGCCATGCGGGAGTCTGTCAAACGCGCTGTGGAGCGGGGGGTACCGACGATCGCGGAATGCGGGGGCTTCCTGTATCTGCACCGCACCCTGCAGGATGCGCAGGGTATCCCGTTTCCGATGGCCGGGGTGATCGATGCTGACGCGGTCAAAACGGAGAAGCTGTCCCGCTTCGGTTATGTAACGCTGACCGCGGCGCGGGACAACCTGCTCTGCCGGGCGGGGGAGTCCCTTCCGGCGCACGAGTTTCATTATTGGGACAGCGACAGCTGCGGGAATGATTTTACCGCGCAAAAGCCGCTGCGCAGCACAGGCTGGGAATGCGTCCATGCCAAAGGGACGCTTTGGGCGGGCTTTCCGCATCTTTACCTTCCCGCTGTGCCAAAGGCGGCTTACCGGTTCCTGAAAGCCGCTGAAACCTATCGAAAGGACCTGCAAAATGACGCTGAATGAACTGAAAACACAAATCAAACCGCTGGATATGCGGTATTGCGAAGCGGCCAAACGGCGCTGGGACAGCATCGCGAAACCCCTGAACAGCCTTGGCGCTATGGAACAGATCATCTGTAAAATCGCCGGGATTACAGGCAGCGCGGACGTGGACATCAGCCGCCGCTGTGTAACGGTTTTCTGCGCGGACAATGGCGTTGTGGAGGAAGGAGTCACCCAGACGGGCAGCGAAGTGACGGCAATTGTCACCGAGAATTTTACAAAAGGCAAAGCCAGCGTCAACGCGATGGCGCGGGCCGCCCGCTGCGAGGTCATCCCGGTGGATATCGGGGTGGAGCGGGATGTGCATGGGGACGGGCTTGTGATACATAAAATTTCGCGGGGGACCAAAAACATGGCACAGGAACCCGCGATGACCTACGAGCAGGCAGTCGAAGCGATTACATTCGGGGCAAGTCTGGCGAAAAGTTTAAAAGAACAGGGGTTCCAACTGATTCTGACGGGTGAAATGGGCATCGGGAATACGACGACCAGCGCGGCGGTCGCGTCGGTCCTGCTTGGAAAGGCGCCCGCGGAGGTGACAGGGCGGGGAGCCGGGTTAAGCCGGGACGGGCTGCTGCGCAAAATTGCCGCGATTGAAGCCGCAATCGCAAAGAACAAACCGGACCCCGCCGATGCGGTAGATGTGCTTGCTAAGGTAGGCGGGTACGACCTTGCGGGGCTGTGCGGAATCTTCTTGGGGGGCGCCGCTGTGCGCCTGCCGGTGATGATCGACGGCTTTATCTCCGCGACGGCGGCGCTGGCGGCCTCCCGCATCTGCCCGGCGGTCACCGACAGCATGCTGCCCTCCCACTGCTCCAAAGAGCCCGCTTCGGCAATGCTGATGCAGGCGCTTGGCCTGCGCCCCTTCCTCTACGCCGATATGTGCCTCGGGGAGGGAACCGGCGCGGTTGCGAGCCTGCCGTTTCTGGACATGGGGCTTGCCGTCTACCGCGAAATGAGCACCTTTGAAGAGATCAAAGTGGAACAATATCAGCCGCTGAATTAGGAGAACAAGATGCTGACACTGGTAACCGGAGGTTCGGCAAGCGGGAAATCCGAATTTGCCGAACGACTCCTTTTGACATCCAAGGCAAAAAACCGCGTCTATCTGGCTACGATGGACCCCTGCGACGGGGAATGCGAAGCACGGATTTTACGGCACCGCGCCGCGAGGGCGGGCCGTGGATTTCTGACGATCGAGCGCGCCGTCGGGCTTTCCGGGACCGCGCTTCCGAACGACTGCGCGGTTCTGCTGGAATGCCTTTCCAACCTTGCCGCCAATGAGCTTTTTTCCGAAGCGGGCGCGCACGAACGGGCATTTGAAGAAATTACAGACGGGTTGGACGTTATTTGCGGCCGGGCGAAAGAGGTGGTCGTTGTATCGGGCGAGGTGTTTTCGGACGGAGCATCCTACGACCCGGAAACCCTGCGTTATCTGGAACTGCTGGGCCGCCTGAATGCCGCGGTTGCCCGAAAGGCCGGCCGGGTGGTGGAAGTGGTTTATTCCATCCCCGTCTATCATAAGGGGGCAAAGCTGTGAAAACATGGTGCCGTTCTTTTGCGATCGCGTTCGCGATGTATTCCAGAATTCCCATGCCGCAGGTGGAGTGGGAACCGCAGAGCATGCGTTATGCGCTTTGCTTTTTCCCCCTCGTCGGGGCGGTGAACGGAGCTCTGCTGTATCTCTGGCTTCTGTTTTGCATCCGTTTGGGTATCTCGCAGGTGACTGCCGCCGCCGTGGCGGTGGTGCTGCCGGTTGCCGTGACGGGGGGAATCCATCTGGACGGCTTCTGCGATACGGTTGACGCGCTTGCCTCCCATCAGCCGCCCGCCCGCAAGCTGGAAATCCTGAAAGACCCGCACATCGGGGCTTTCGCGCTGATCGGCTGCTGTGTCTATCTTCTGCTGCAATTTGGTCTGTGGGCGCAGTACCGGTTCCGGCCTGAAACAGCGTGGGTCATTTCGCTTGGTTTCATGCTGTCCCGCTCGATGAGCGGCTTTTCGGTGGTTACTTTCCGCTGCGCAAAGACCAGCGGGCTGGCGGCCGGGTTTTCCGATGCCGCGCAGAAAAACGCGGTGCGCGCGGCGATGGCGGGATACGCCCTTGTCAGCGCGGCGGCGATGCTGTACCTTTCGCCGTTTGCGGGCGGTGCGGCAATTTTTGGGACCGTGGCGGTTTTTATTTGGTATCACCGCCTGTCGAGGAAGGAATTCGGCGGGATTACGGGCGATTTGGCGGGCTGGTTTTTGCAGGTCTGCGAACTTGTGATGCTGTTTGCGGTCGTCGTCATGGGGGGATGGAAATGAACTTGATTCTTGGGGGCAGAAAACAGGGTAAACTGGAGCTGGCCAAAACGGAATACGCGTTAAAACCGGACGAAATCTGCGACGGCGAACGCTGCCCGCTTGACCGGATACCGCAGCCCCGTGCTGTCAACCACCTGCATCTGCTCATCAGGCGGCTGATAAAGGCGGGCATCGACCCCGCCGAATGGGTGGAACAGGTCTGCCGGAAGAATCCGGAGATCATTTGGATCACCGATGAAATCGGCTGCGGAATTGTGCCTGCCGACCGTTTTGAACGGGAGTGGCGGGAGATCACCGGGCGCATCTGCTGCACGCTTGCACAGCGAAGCGACCGTGTGGAACGGGTGTTCTGCGGGATATCCACCGTGCTGAAAGGGTGACGCGAAAGATGGACATCTACCTGATCCGCCACGCGCAGACGCAGGGCAACCTGGAGCGGCGTTACATCGGGCGTACGGATGAGCCGCTGTCCGACGCGGGGGTCGCGTGCTTTTGCAACCTTGCGTATCCGGCGGTCAGCCGCGTGATTGCCAGCCCGATGAAACGCTGCCTGCAAACCGTGCAGATTTTATACCCGATGCAGGAGCCGGTGCTTGAAGAAGATTTCAGGGAATGCGACTTCGGTGATTTTGAAGGGAAAAACCACGCGGAGCTGGAAAATGATCCGGCGTATCGCAATTGGATTGCCGGCGGCGGGACACTGGCCCCGCCGAACGGCGAATCGATGGAGGCGTTTAAGCGCCGCTGCTGTGATGCGTTTTCCGCCGCGGTGGAACAGGCGTTTTCGGACCGCTTGCCCGGTATCGCGTTTGTCATGCATGGGGGA
>JAEXAZ010000273.1 GCA_023394255.1 Bacillota bacterium
CCTGATCGGCGCGGGCGGACTCGGCTATCCGATCTATCGCGGCATTCAGACACGAAATTTTGAAAAGATCGTTACAGGCGCTGTGCCTGTTGTTTTGATGGCGCTGCTGTTTGATTATGGAATGACCAAAATGGAACAGCGTTTGGTGAAAAAATCGACAAGATAAAAGGAGGCAACTAATGAAACACACAAAAAGAATAACCGGACTGGTTCTGGCCCTGTCCCTGGCTTCGGTCAGCTTGCTTGCGGGCTGCTCGGGAGGAAAATCCGTGACCATTGGATCAAAGGACTTTGGCGAGAATATCGTCATCGGAGAGATGATGTCACAGCTTGTTGAGGCTAAAACAGACCTGAAAGTCAATCGCAAGCTGAATATGGGCGGCACCTTCGTCTGCTTTGAAGCGATTAAAAACGGTGATATTGATATCTATCCCGAATATACCGGGACGGGGCTGACAGCCCAGCTGAAACGGGATGTCATTTCCGACCCCGACGAGGTTTACCAGATCGTGTCGGAGGAATTTGACAAGCAGTTTGGCGTGAAATGGCTGGAGCCGCTGGGATTCAACAATACCTATACGCTTGCGGTAACCGATCAGGTCTATCAGGAATATGGTGTAGAAACCTACAGCGACCTCGTAAAAGTTTCTGAAAACCTCATATTCGGCGGGGAACATGAATTCTTCGACCGGCAGGACGGTTATGACGGCCTTGTGGAGACCTACGGGCTGAAGTTCAAAGGGGACCCCAAAAAGATGAATGTCGCGCTGAAGTATCAGGCGATCGGCAGCGGGGACATGGATGTTACCGACGCGTTCGCCACCGACGGCCCGATCAAGCAGTATAACCTGAAGGTGCTGACGGACGACCAGAACTTCTTCCCGCCATATTACGCGGCGCCGATCGTCCGGAACGAGACGCTTGAAAAGTATCCCGAACTGGAGGACGTTCTGAACAGCCTGGCCGGCAAAATCGACGATGCGGCCATGACCGAGCTCAACTACAAAATCGACGTGGAGGGGCAGGACGTGGAAGCGGTAGCGAAAGAATTCCTCGAAGGAAACGGTCTGCTCTAAACAAAAAGCAAATAAAAACCCGCCCGGCCATTTGGCCGGGCGGGTTCTCGCGTGACGGTTAATAATCCCAGTAGCTGTCGGGCATCTCCTTGGTGAGACGGGTGTCATCGGGAGGTGTACCTTTCAAATCAGAAGGTATTTGGCTCTTCTTATACCATTTTCCGTCATATTCGTACTGCGTATACTTTTCAATCCAGTTGTCGCGCTTTTTCTCATATTTTTCTTCCAGACGGTCTTCCTTATCGTTCTGCGCGTCGGTGGAGAGGGCGCGTATGCCGTAGCTGCCGTCATAGAGGTAGAAGTTATCCCAGCAGATAACGTCCGGGCGTTCGAAATTGTAGGCGCTCAGGGACGCATAGGACGGATAGACGTCTTTGGTGGAAAGGGTGCAGTTGCCCAGCTTTTTCTCATCCACATAGTAGGAAATCACACCGTTGGTGGCCTTAATGAACAGGCTGTGCTCGCCGTCTTCCACATAGAAGTCTTCCAGCTCGTCGTCGCCGTTGATGAACTTATTCCCCATACCCCAGCCGGTGTTGGCTTTCGGGTTATAGAACTTGAAATAAGAGGCGCTGCTTCCGCCCTTCACCAGGGCGAGCGCCGGGGAATCCTTGATCGGGTTGCCGTCGCCGTCGACCAGGTCGATGCGGAATTCAGCGCGTTTGCGGTTGCTGCTGGAATTAAACCAGGTATCGTCGATATCCAGCTTTACAACGGCGGTCCAGGTGTTGCTGGAAGTCTGGCCCAGCTTGAGCTTTTTGCCCTGCTGCGCGTAATATTTGCTTTTTCTGTCGGCGGGACGGTACTTGTAATAGCCCGATTTGCCGAGCGCAAGATAGAGCTTACCGTCTGAAATGTCGAACTCCTCGGGGTCGTAACGGTCGGTGACCCAGTTGTCGCTTTTGGAAGCGGAGGAGAAGCTGTCGCCTGTAACGATTGCGACTGCTGAGGCGGGTACGGAAAGAACCGTGACCAGCGTCAGCAGGAGGCTGGCAGTGCCGAGTAGTTTTTTCATAATGGAAATTCCTCCCTCACTGTGACCGCCGGGGCGGCGATCTCTATTTTTTTAATACTATCAGTATACCAATAGCGAACTGTAAAATCAAGGTTCAGGAGGAAAGTTTGTCAAAAAAACGCTGCCAAATTATTCTTGGATGGAATTTATGCGCAGTTCGGATCGAATTTGCTAATAATATGTGCAAGTGCGACAAATCCGGGATTATATTTTATTAAAATTGGTAGGTCGCCACAGATTTTTAAGATTTCTTAAGGTTTTAGATAAATTTCCTTGCAATCGCGGATAAATAAGAATAAACTGTAAACCGATAAAATCGGGGCGATGGCTCCTTTTTTGTTGGATGATGCTCCTGGTGGGTGTTCTTATCCGAAACACCGACCGGTCAGAAAGGGATGATAGTATGGAGAAGATCATCAGCAAGCTGGTCGAGTTTGATCACGCCGGCCAGAAGATCGTTCACGAGGCTGAAGAGCGGAAACGCTATACGCTTGCGCACATGAACGATTATAAAAAACAGATGTCCGATCAGTACCGGCAGCGTTCGGACCATCGAATCGAGTTCTTCCGTCAGCAGGCGCAAACTGACACCGAGGAACAGCGTGAGCAGCTTCGCCGTGAATATGACGCCAAAATGGAAAAACTGAGGCTGCATTTTCAGGAAAAGGGCGACAGCTGGGTTCGCGAGGTCGTTGGCCGCTGTATAGGCGGGTGAGCGGTATGGCAAACTATGCGAACGCGGTGATTGCAAAAACGCGCGCCATGTTCGGGCAGATGCTTTCCCGCGCGCAATATGACGAACTGCTGCGCAAACAGAGCATACAGGAGATTTCTGCTTATCTCAAGGAAAAAACGACCTACCGCTCCGCGCTGGCGGGCGTTCAGGACAGTGAAGTCCACCGAGGCCAGCTTGAGATGCTGCTCCATAAGGACGTTCTTTACCAGTATGTCCGGCTGGTCAAATATGTCCGCGCCAAGGACAGCGTCTATGAGTATATTATCATGGACATGGAGATTGAAACGATCCTTTCCCGCCTTCGTGATCTGATCTCTTCCCGTGAGGAGGACGATTATATCACATCGCTTCCCTCCTTTATCCAGCCCTATGTCAGCTTCAACATTTTTGAAATGGCGCATGTCAACGGTGCGGAGCAGATGGTGGGATTCCTCAAGGGCACCCCTTACGGGCCGGTGATTCGCGCCTGCAAGGAACGGCTGGACAATCGGGACGGGCGCATTGACTATACCGCCTATGAAATGGCGCTTCGCAACTATTATTTCAGCACCCTGCTCGAGAGGGCGCGGAAAAATGAGTCGGGCGCCGCGCGTGACCAGCTTCGCGAGCTGATCACCATGCGGGCGGAAACGATGAATCTCAATACAATTTATCGCATGAAGGCTTATTTCGGCGCGCAGCCGGAACAGATACGGGCGGTGATTTTGCCGTTTCGCTGCAAGCTGTCCCGCCGGGAACTGGACGCGCTGATTGAGGCGCGGGATGAGCAGGCGTTTCGCAAGGAGCTGTCCGGCACCGTTTACGGGAAACATCTTCCGGAAGACGCAAAGTTTCTGGAGAATGAGACAGACAATATGCGCTATCGTCTCGACCTTCGCATGCTGCGTTTTTCCACCGATCCACAGGTAGTGTTTATGGCGTTTATGCTGCTTCGCGGAATGGAGACGGAAAATATTGTACGAATTATCGAAGGTGTGCGGTATCAGCGTTCCCCGGAGAAAATACAGCAGCTTCTCTATCGGGCCTGACAGTTGCCCCCTTCGATGGAGCGGCTGCGAAAACCGTATGCGGCACACCACCGGCGGCTGTGGGCGAACGGGCAGACCAAATATCGAAAAATTAGCCGCTGGAGAAAGGACGGGTCAACATGTCCATTGCCAAGCTGTCGCTTGTTACGATCGTAGGCGATATGAAAAGCCTTGACGACGTGATTTTACGTTGTTTGGACAGAGGGGATTTCCATCCGGAAAAAGCAATTCAGTCAGTGGAAGGAATCCATGGGTTCCAGCCGCTGTCGGAGCAGAACCCATATACCGAAATCCTGAACAGGATTACCGACGTTGGCGTTCAGGCGGGGCTGAACCCCAAATATATGCCGGAGAGCATCAAGGATGAAAAGTTTGCGCGGCTGACCCCGCATAAAGCGCAGTATTATGAAGATTTTTGCAATTCTTTCAAAGAACGGCTTGATTTTTTGCAGGAGCGTTGCAACTATCTGAAAGGTGAAATTCAGCAGGGGGAAAATGCGTTGACCCATCTCGCCCACCTCAATGCGCTTGAGGTTGACCTCGATGAGCTGTTCTCCTGCAAATACATCAAGGTGCGGTTCGGCAGGCTGCCGCAGGACAGCTATCAGAAGCTTTCCTATTATGACCGCAAAATGTTCCTGTTCTCCTCGTTCGATACGGATAAGGGGTATGTCTGGGGCGCCTATTTTACGCTTGCGGACTATGCCCCCGAGGTGGACGATATCTTTTCCTCCCTTTATTTTGAGCGGATGCGCGTCCCCGATTTCGTCCACGGCACGCCCGAGGCCGCTGCGGAGAAGATCAAGGCCGGGATTTCCGCCAATCAGGAGGAGCTTGTCCTGGCGGAAAACCAGATCAAGGAGCTTGCCGCCGCCCATAAGGACGAACTCTACCGGTTTTACACCCGGCTGAAGTTTCTCTCGGATTCGTTTGAGATGCGCCGGTATGTTTCGGTACTCAAGCGGCAGTTTCTGGATGTTTTTTACATTACCGGGTTTATTCCCGAGGAAGACGGTGAGGCGTTCGCCGCAGAACTGCGCGAGCTGGACAGCGTGACGGTGGAAGTGAAGGCCCACGACTCCGACAAACGCATCCAGGCGCCCACCAAGCTGAAAAACGGATGGTTCGCCAAACCGTTTGAGATGTTTGTGGAAATGTATGGGTTGCCTTCCTATAACGATATCGATCCCACGCCGTTTGTGGCGTTTACTTACAGCCTG
>JAEXAZ010000304.1 GCA_023394255.1 Bacillota bacterium
GTATCACTGAGCAGGAAGAGGAACTCTTTCCAGGCTGCCCGCAGCTCAAAGGAAACAGCGTTTACCTCAACGGCAAACCCGGCCTTGGAATCGACTTTGATGAGAAACTGGCACAAAAATATCCGCCCGATGATTCCTCCTGGCTGCATCGCTGGCAGATGAGGGTGCCGGACGGCACGCTGCATACCCCGTAAACGCTCGGAAGGGGAGTACGCTATGGTCTTTGTTTCACTGCATAAGCTCGAAACCTTTCTCCGCGACCTGCTGGAAGGTTGCGGTCTCACCTGTCCCGACAGCGAAGCCGTCACCGATGTGGTAATACGCGCCACGATGCGCGGCGTGAAGCACCACGATCTCTATCTGTTCCCAAACCATCTTCGCGCCCTTCTGGAGGGGCGGATGAATGCGCGTCCCTCCTTCGAGACGCTCGAATCCTACCACGCGCTGGAGTGCTGGGAGGGTGATAATGGCCTTGGTGAGATTTGTTGCAGTTTCCTTATGGAGCGCGCCTGCCGCCTGGCAGACCGGTACGGTGTGGGGGTGTGCGTCATGCGCAATACCAACCATTTCCTCGCAGCGGCACCTTATGTGGAACGGGCCTCGGAGCAGGGCTATCTCGCGCTGCTGCTGGCCAAAGGGGACGTAAGCATGGGCGCTCCGGGAAGACCGGGGCGCTGTATGGGGCAGCTCCCCATGGGATACGCAGCTCCTACCGGCGGCACGTTTCCGCTCATGATGGATATTTGCATGGCGAACGTCTCGCTTGGCGCCCTCGACCAAATGGCGGAGCGCGGCGAGCGAGTACCTGAAGGCTGGGGGCTCGCTCCCGACGCAAGCCCCACCACCGATCCCATGATGCTGCGGGCGGGTACCCGCTTTCCCATTGGGGGGCACAAGGGGTTCGGTCTCGCCATGTTGGGCGAGGTGCTGACCGGCGTACTCGGCAGAGGCGCCATTCTCGACCGACCAGAAGGAGAGAATTTCAATACACACACCGCCATCGTCATCAAGCCGGATACGGTTCTGAATGAAGGTGGTTTCAAGCGGCGCATGGATGTGTTCCTTGAACGGGTGGACGAGCTCTCACCCGGGCTGCACATTCCCGGTGCGGGCAATTACCGCTCCAAACAGGCAATTGTCGAAAATGGCGGTTTTACGATCGACGACACGCTCGTCGGGACGCTCAACGGCCTCGCCGCACAGGTCGGCCGTGGAGGCCTTGTATGAAAACTGCGCAAAAAAGAGGAAACACAGCGTGAAATGCCCTTTGCCATCAAGTGCCATGATCGTTTGAAGTTGTGCTCACTCTTGCCGGTTTCTGTTAATTCAACGGAAAACTGCTCTCCAACCGAAACCCGGATATAAATCGCTCCGCTTGGCATATATAAAAATAGCCGCTGCGGAATACCTGATATGCTACCCTCAGATAGGACAGTGAAAAGAAAAAACACTGTACAGTCTGGGGGTAAGTTTATGCCACAGACGGGACAGGGCCGCCCAACTTGGACGGAAAAACTTTAGATCTGGAAACGGAGAATGTCCTGTTAAAAAAGTGAAAGAATTGGAGAGGAGGCTACGCTGAGCCTTGTAAGATGCCAATTCGCCAACGAGGCGATAAAGGCACATTCAGAGGGGAAAACGTATCCGGTATGGAAACTCTGCGGTTTTCTCCACATCACACGATCGGCCTATTACGGGCGGCTGGACCATCTCCCACGAGCAGTACGCAAAAGTTGCATAAAAAATGCTGCCTACCATTTGGCAGGCAACATTCCAAAAAGTCTTTTTATTTTTTCATTGTCCTCTTGACGGGGTGCACAGCAAAACCGGCGGCGGTCTCTTTCCTGATCCGATATGTAGCAATTCAGGATGATTCCTGCTCTGAACAGGCGGGAATTAACGTGCTGCGCACAATTTCCATGGCTTCCCGCAAAGTATGCATCTGCTCAGGTGTCAAGGCCTGGAAATAGGACAGGCACTGTTCGGCATTGCTTTCAAGGATCGCTTTCATCAGTTTTTCACCTTTTGGGGAAACTTCGATCATAATCATCCTGCGGTTGGACGGATTTATTTTACGCCGGACAAGACGCTTTTCAACTAATGCATGCACGACCTTGGTAAGCTGCTGGCGGGGGATCGAGAGCGCCTCGGCAAGTGCGGACATGCTCTGTGTGCCGTTTCTGGTCAGGATAAAGAGGGCGCGGAGCTGGGTGGCGGGCAGAGAAGAGACCTCAGGCCTTTGAACAGACTGGAACAGCAGCCGATAAAGATGTGGGATCAGGTCCATTAATTCAACGAGGAAAGAATACTGGCCTACTTGCTGCATTTTACCACTTCCTTATTATTATTGTATGAAAATTACCCGGCAAAGTCAATGTACGGAAATATTTTACATAATTAACTTTATTTGTAAATCACTGTTTATTCTGTTTCTGGTAGAGTCGATTTAAGAGGAAGTGTAAACAAGAGAAAAGGTCTTTTTCGCGCTCAACTTCTGCAAACGGAATTCTGTTTACAGAGGGATTTGCAGTCTGCTTTCTATTGCCGCAGCCTCGTTTTCAGGCGTGCTTCGGTATAATTTGTGACGGAGATTGTGTCCGCATTCAAAACCAGTTTGCAGTTCGAGACGATTCGAGCGCCTTTTTTAACAGGAAGTTCCACCGGCGCGCCGCCTCGGACAGGTTTCACTGTCAAAACCGTATCCTCTTTGGCCGTATAGGTGTTTGTAAATGCAATAACCTCCGGCTGACCGGAATACTCTTTGGTCAAAGCGATGCGAAAGGCGGAACGCCCGTGGCCTTCCGGGTCGGCGACCGGTGTAATCGAGCGGACGACTCCCGCGCCCGCCGTTACATCGGTGTCGCTGCTGAACAGGCTGGAATCATGCAGGGGGGAGCTGTTTTCCAGCAGGTAAAAATTCCCCTTGGCATCGTAGACCCGTTCCGTGACAGTGCACACAAGTGCGTCGGAGGAAACCGGCCCGCTTCTGCCGGAGGCAAGCGGCTGATACTCATAAATTTTTGTAATGGCCGTGGCGGACGATTCTGCCGCGACAGCCGGTCCGGACGCCGCGGATACGGTGGTTGCCAGCCCGCAGACACAAACCAGAGAAAGAAGAAAACCCGATAGTTTCCGATACATCGAATACCCCCAGTTAATCATAATTTCGTATACTATACCTTAAATTTCAGACAAATTCAACGCACTTAAATGACCAATTTGTAAATTCGTGATATTTACTGAATATAGACGGATATTTCATAAATATGGGTCACATTCGTGCGGCCGCACAGGCAATTCAGAGTGCAAAGCGCGGCGGAGGGTTGTTTTTTTTCTGTCGAAATATGTTATACTGGTAACGCAGGAATTTTTCCCTTTATTACCACTTATAGTATACAGAACACTGTGATAGGATGATGTGATTATTATATGGAGGGAAACCAATGAAACGTACAACAACAAACAGCCTGGTGCTTGCCATTGTCGCCGTGGTCTTTCTTGCCGCGGCGGGGGCTGCCGCATTGCTGTCCCGCCCTGTGGGTGACGAACTGCCGGCGTCGATTTCGATGACGGCTGTCTCACAGACGGATCAGGGCGTAGACCCGGACAGCGCTTTTCGGCTGAAAAGCGGTTACCGTGTGAAAAAGGAGCAGCTGGCCGCGATGCTCAGCGTGGAACCCGAACTGGACTTCTCAATGGAAGGATCCGGGAAGAACTGGACGCTGAAGCCCTCCGAGCCGCTGCAGGCCAATACGGTCTACACCTTCCGCGTTTTCAACGACGCGAAAAATGTGGTGCAGTCCTTCGCGTTCCAGACCAAAAGCGACCTGCTTGTCAGCAGTGTCTATCCGACGGATCAGAGCAGCTATGTGGATCCGAATACCGGAATAGAGTTCACATTCAACGCGGCGGGTGTGGATATCGGGGATTATTTTGAAATCCTTCCCGCTGTGGCCGGGACCTTTGAAACAAACGATTATACGGCAACTTTTATCCCGGCTGCGCCGCTGGCGGAAAACAGCATCTACCGGGTGACCCTGAAAGCCGGGCTGCCGGCCCCGAACGGAACGGCGCTTCAGGAGGACTATACGTTTTCCTTTGAAACCTCCAGCCCGGAACAGGATAAGTGGGATTATACCAGGTTGCGCCTTGCCGGCGAGTTTTCAGAAACCTTCCTGCCCGGCGACACGCTGGCGGTGGAGGTCTCCTCCGGCAGTGATATAACAGGTGTGGAATTCGACGTAAAAATGTACCAGTTCCCTGACGCCGAAGCCTACATCAAAGTGCTGAACGAACGGGAGAAATACTATGCGGAACGCTATGGTGTGCTCAGCGATTACGTCGTGGATACCAGCGGCCTGCAGGAGGTCGTGAATTACCACGGCGAGCTGCTGCATCAGGGAGAGAATACATGGACTTCCTCCTATGCGGTTTTACCGGAAAATATGGGAGAGGGTTATTATATTGTCACCATTTCCGGCAAGGATGCCGAAGGAACGGACCAGTTTGTGCAGAAGCTGGTCCAGATCCGCAATCTGTCGGTCTACACCCAGTCTGTAAACGGCGATACGCTTGTCTGGGTCAATGACCCGTCATCGGGCGGCGCGCTTTCCGGCCTGACAGTCAACCTGATAGACAAAAAAACCGGAAACAAGCTGGAGGCAACTACGCAGGACGACGGTACCGCGCGCCTCCTCACAGGCGAGGTGGAGGACGCCCAGCTCCAGGTTCTGCGGGACGGAAAGCCGGCTTATGTGGAGGAACTTTCCCTCTCCAGACAGGAGGAGAAATCTCCGCTCAACCAGCATTTTTATACCGCGCTCTATACCGACCGCGAAATCTATCAGCCGGACGATACCATCCGTTTCTGGGGAACGGTCAAACCGCGTACGGTAACCAACGCAATGCCCGAGGCCGTTTATGCTTCCCTTGGAGGCGGCTGGCCGGTATCCGATCTGTATCAGATGAAAGTCAGCGTCGGTGCGGACGGCACCTTCTCGGGAGAGATGAAGATTACCGGCATCAGAAAAGACTGGTATAGTTTCCGGATTACCGACGGGAAAGACGGCGTCTATACCACAAAAGGGTTCGAAATCGGTGACTATACGAAGCCTGCTTATCTGATTGAAGTGAAAACCGATAAGGATGTTTATAATTATAACGAAACCGTGCGCTTTGAAATCGCGGCGAACTTCTTTGACGGGACGCCTGTCTCCGGAGGGAAACTGCATCTGAGCGGTTACGGAATGACGTTTGGCCCATCTGGGCAGGACAAGGAAATTACGCTTGACGCGTCCGGAAAAGCAACGGTTACCGGTATGATGGACACATCTGCCCGCCGTGACCAGAGCGGCATGTACAGCTGGTCTCCGCAGCGAATCTACTATGATGTGAGCAATGCGCAGGAGGAAGATGTTTACATCAACACTTCCGGCTCCTTCTATGCGCTGCCGTCCAGGATAGCGGCGCAGGTGACGGCAGACAGGGACGCCAAAACCCTGACCGTGGAAACCGCGCAGCTGGATGTGTCCAAAGTGGGGCAGGAGGGAGAAGTCCGGCCGATGGTCATTCCGCCCGAATATGAACGTCTCAAAGGGGCGCCGGCCGATCTGCCGGTCGCGGTGCTGGTACATAAGACAGAATTTATTCAGACGCCTATCGGCAGTTTTTACGATTCCGTCAATAAGAAAACGGTTCAGCGTTACAAGACGGAACAGCGGGAATCGGTGGAAAAGGTGCTTAACGGCTATACTTCCGGCGGAAAAGCCGTTTTCAATGACGTACCCTACGCGAACGACGAAAATGTATACTACTGGTATGAGGCACAGTTCAGCGGCGGGATTGTGGGGTATGTAAACGCGAAAGGCTACCCGGGCCGGCTGTACAGCCTGCCCACAGAGTTTGATGAGGTCAGCTCTTATGCGTTTGTTGATGAATCCGCCGGACAGGACAATACGAATATAGATTTCATCAGCAGCAGAAGCTTCGGCCGCGCCGCGATGGATGAGCCGATTTTGCTGGGGCTTTACAAAAACGGCGTGAAGGTTGAAAACAAAGGGAGCATGCTGTGCAGCGCGGTGCAAAGCAAGATGCTCCGGAACACCGTCACCCGGGATGATGGGCTCACCTTTACGATGTCGGAAGAATTTCTGCCGAATGTCCGCTTTACGGGCGCGTACTTTGACGGGCGGCATGTTTACCAGATCAATGATTATGATGTTTCCTATAATTATGACGGCAAAGTGTTGAACATCGATGCAAAAGCGGAACACAATAGCTAC
>JAEXAZ010000306.1 GCA_023394255.1 Bacillota bacterium
GGCCTGCATCGATCGACGCGCGGATGCCTCCCCCGTTCGTCATCGCGATGTCCGCACCGCTCTCTTTCAGCATTGCCGAAGCAACGAGGCGCGACAGGTTGGTTTCGCCGGTCCTGACATTCTCGCGCTCCCCGTCCAATACCTCCGGAGCGGAAGCCACCACTGCATTCAGCCTCGGCTCCTGTGCTTTTTTCACGCGGTCAATCATCGTCTGAACCTTTGCATCGGGCTTCAAGGCATCAGCTTTAAAATCGGATGCTTTGAATGCGTCTGCATTTACCGAAACCTTTTTATCGGCGTCCACTTCAATCGTCACCATGCCGGCATATTCCATATATTCGCCGGCACTCGTGATGACCGTGTCATTCACCTTTTGATAGCTGTCAGGCGTTGAATGGCTGTGTCCGTCAATTATCAGATCGATTCCGTCCACATTCTGTGCGAGGTAGGTGCTGGTATTTTTGCCGCTTGCCGCGTCAATTCCCAGATGCGCGAGACAGATGACTACATCCGCCTGTTTCTCCCGCAGCTTTTTAACAACCTGCTTAGCCGTCTTGACGGGATCGGCAAACTGAACCGCATCAACATTTTTGGGATTGGTTTTGTATGCAGTCTCCGGTGTGGAAAGGCCGAACACGCCGATTTTTACCCCGTTAACCTTATAGAACTGGTACTCGGCGAAACCGTCCGCTATGGTTCCGTCGCTTTTTTTCAGGACGTTTGCACCCAGAAGCTTCACCTGCGCCAAATACGCCAGCGTCGGGGTCCGGCGGTAACCATAGTTGAAGTCATGGTTGCCCGCGACCATCGCATTATAACCGACAGCTTTCATCAGCGCTGAAATGCTCGAACCGCGGTTCAGGGTTGCAAACGGCTGTCCGTGAAACGTGTCGCCCGCATCAAAAACAAAAACTCCATCCGCGCCGCCGGAATTGGAATCGATCAGAGTTTTCAGACGCGCATACCCAAAGCTGCCGAGCGTCCCGTCATCTCCCACGGATGCATCATAGCGGGAATGCACGTCATTCGTATGAAACAGCTTGATTACTGTTGGGCTGTCTCCTTCGGCAAATGCCGCCATGGAAAGCATGCCTACTGTCAGGACCGCGCTGACCGCAAGGGAAAGCAGTTTTTTGCACCATGCTGGTTTCATAGAAAATTCCTCCTCTTTTTTTAAAGCAGTTTCCAGAATTTGCTTATTTAAATTTATTTTATCACAGCATGTTTCAGAATGAAATAGATTTCAAGACAAATTTTCGCCCCAAAAGAGGCCTGTTTGGAAATTATTCTCTGTTGCCTTTAAAATCTGGCTATTGGAAGAACTGAATGTTATGATATAGTTTGTTCCGATTGCTTCATTTTACGATTTGAAAGGGGATCATCCTACTGGAAAAAGTGCAGGCAGCGTGTCCATGCAGATGGAAAAACTGTAAAAGACACGGTCTATGTGAGGAATGCGTCGCGCATCATAAAAACAGCAAAAAGTACCCGCTTCCGTTTTGCCAAAAAACAACTCAGCAGAAAAAAAACGGCTGACCGCCTAAAACCATCCGCCAAAATTTTTTTTAAAACGGTGCCATCAAGCGTTTTTGTACGCTTATGGCACCGTTTTAAGTTGAATGGAGCACGCGGGCAATTTTTTTATAGTTCGCATAGAATATGACATCTTCACAAAACGAGCGGAGGGATTGTTATGTCTTTTGGAATCGCGCTGGCGGGCGGAGGGGTCCGGGGCGCCGTCCATATCGGCGTGCTCCGTGCATTGCATGAGAACGGCCTTTTCCCGGCGTCGATCGCAGGCACAAGCGCAGGCAGCGTCGTGGCAGGGCTTTATGCGGCCGGCGTAACG
Organism: Bacillota bacterium; assembly: GCA_023394255.1. Classification (GTDB taxonomy): domain Bacteria; phylum Bacillota; class Clostridia; order Oscillospirales; family Ruminococcaceae; genus Anaerotruncus. Next base: position 1,850 of record JAEXAZ010000306.1, read on the forward strand.
CCGGACGAAATGATTCAGCTGATGAAATGGCTGTCCAAGGCCGGCTATCTTTTTATCGATCCGGATTATGCAGGAATCTTAAAGGCAGTATTGCAGTTCCTGACAAACCGTCCCATTACATTGTCGGGGCTGATCAAAGGGAACCGGCTGGAAAAAGCTTTTCAAAAATACACAAAAAGCCTGGCAATGCGGGATCTCAGGCTGAAGACCGTCATTCCGGCAGTGGATATTAACCGCAACAGGACAGTCGTATTTACAAACCGGATTCCTTTGAACAGGCAGTCCGAGACGATCCGCTGGCAGTCGGACGTCCTCCTTTCGGAAGCGATGCGCGCCAGCATCGCCGTTCCAACCGTTTTCCGCCCTAAACAAATAGGCAATCTGTATCTTGTTGACGGCGGGGTGACCGATGTTCTGCCGGTAAACCTGCTGCGCGCGGCGGGGGAAGCCAATGTTCTGGCTGTAGATATTTCTGAGCAATACAAGCAGCTTAAAAATCAAAACATACTGGAAATAGCGTCCCGGTCGCTTTCCATCATGAGCAGCAGGCTGAAAGAATGTACGTCTGAGGGAGAAAAGCTGCTGCTCACCCCTTCCCTTCCGGACGATATTGGACTGCTCTCCTTCGGGAGAATGGAAGAATGCATGGAAATCGGGTATGAGACGACCGTAAAAGTGCTGCCCGCAATCAAAGTCCTGTTCCGATAGATGCATCTTGCCTGTCAAATCAAAAGGACACTGTTTACAAAAAATCCTAAATTTATTCATATTTGATCGCTTCTAAGCTGCTTTTTTCATAAAATTTTAACATGGATTTCCAGCCGCCCGTCGGATAATCGACTGTTTCTAAAAAAATTGATCAGTAATCTTTTTCCATTTTTATTTTTCCGTATTACCAACAACTCCGCATAATATGCGGAGTTGTTGGTAATACACTGCTTTTTTAGGATTTTTTATTGGAGCCTATTTCTTTTTTTTATGGATAAGCCTGCTAAATTTTAAAAAATCTGTCATATCTGCCTAATTTTAAGCAATGCCTGTAAATATGAACAGTGCTATGATATTAGACAAGCCAGCAAAAGCTGGTAAATTCCAATTAGAAAGAGAGAGAAGAAAAAATGAAAAAGATGTTAATGGCAGTTTGCTCTTGTGCGCTAACGCTGTCACTCGCCGCCACGCCTGCTTTAGCAGCGGACAGCAACAATACCTGCCCCAAGCAAGGGCCAAACCTTTCCAATTCTCAATTTATTCGTACGCTATTCTCTTTTGGCGGCCAAAACGGAAATCAGTCGGAGAACCCCCCGATCAATCTTCTGATTTCCCAGTTACTCAATAGAAATAATGGGAATAATTTTAACCTGAACGACTTCACGCCTCTTGATTGGAGCAAACTGTTTACAAAGAACTGCCCCACTGACACGAACAGTGACAATTCCGGCAAAAACTGCGGACTGCCTGACTGCCCGTCCGACGACGAATCCTGCGACGCAACTTCGTGCAGCTCGGATGGAAGCACCTGCGACCTCACTTCCTGCGATGAAAGCAGCAGCTCCTCCGAAGAGTCTTCCAGCTCTGACAGCAGCTCCTCCGAAGCAAGTTCTTCCGAACCTTCTTCTTCCAGCTCCGATGCAAGCTCTTCCGACGCAAGTTCTTCCCAGGCTGACGATGAGGACGATGAGATTGAAGGCGCATACCGTGATCTCCAGAAAAGAGTGATCGCAATTGTGAATGAAGAAAGAGCCGCAAACGGCCTCTCTGCTCTGAAAGAAAACGCAGAACTGGACAAAATTGCGACTTTAAAGTCCGAAGATATGGCTAAACTCAATTATTTCAGCCACACTTCCCCCACCTATGGTTCTCCTTTTGAAATGCTTTCTCAGTTTGGCATTACATACACCGCGGCCGGAGAAAACATTGCAATGGGACAACCCACCCCCGAAAACGTTATGGATGCCTGGATGCATTCTGAGGGCCACAGAGCCAATATTCTGAATTCCAGCTACACTGAAATCGGCGTCGGCATCGCAAAAAATGCGAACGGCCAGTATATCTGGACCCAGACCTTCCTCAGACCGTAATTTGCTTCATTTTTGAATCACGGCGGTACCATCGGCTGCAATGCCAATGGTACCGCTTTTTTATGCCGTTATGTGAACCCAAACCACAGTTTGAGCACCGAATAAATCGCCAGGTGCAACGGATACAGCAGATAAAATCCGTATTGCAACAGTTTTCCTTGATATCCCTGCCTGGAATTATAAGCTGCAAGGAAGGGAATTGCCGCGACGGCGCTGAGATAGTAGAACAGATACGCCCGCGATTGGATCGGGTTATAAATCAGCATCAGAGCGAATACCAGAAACCAGCCGGTCTGAACAGGTTCCTGGATATAGAAAAGCAATACGATCAGCAGTACGCCTTTCCACCCGTAATCAAGATAAGGAAACGCAAAATAGATCGGAATGAGAAAAATCGCGGACAAAATCCGGTGGTTTCGCAAACGGATATTTTCAAGCAGGATAATCGCCGCTATGCTTGCCGCCAAAGTAAATAAAACATTCGCCCTGTTGGAATGAAGCGCATAAGTATAGGGGACCTGGGAAATCACGGCGAGCAGCAAAATACGCAAAAAGTAACGCCGGCGGTCTTTTGTATAAACACACCCCCGTGCAATCAGAAACGCAAAGATCGGAAATGCCACGCGCCCTACACACCGCATCACAAAAAATCCCGTTTCGCTGAAAAAGGATGGAAAAGCGACTGCAAAATGATCAATGAACATGCTGACCATTGCGATTATTTTTAAGACCAAGGCATTCATTGCGGGTTCTCCCCTTTTTTTCAGAACAAACATCGTCCGGATGTACCGGCGGGATTTATAATAGCTGTGCCCTTTTTGCCCAAGGGCATTCATAGGACATTTTCTTTCGGCTGTTTGTTGCTCGCAGCCCGGCTCTCCCGCAAGCAATTGATTGCAAAATAAGGTGCATGTAATACGTTTGAAAAGGCAATACTATTTTCAATCTGGTTGCTATAAATTGCCTTTGAAACGAGGAAATGTTATGTTTGGTTTCCATCAAAACGATAAAAATAAGAAACAAAAAACAGTTGACAGCAAAGTGGAGCAGATAAATGGCCCCCTCGAAACGCGAAAAGTATCGTGTTCGCTGAAAGACAATATGGATACCATGAAGGCTTTGTTTCTGGATGTGGAAATTCTTCGGACAAGGACTGTGGAGAACAACTATCATAACAGTGTCCGATTCGGCATCTTTTACTGCGATGGCCTTGTAAATTCCAATATGATCAATGATAACATTATCAAGCCGCTGATGCTGTCATCGGAAGTGAAGTCCGGAGACGGTCTGATCGATACAATCATCGAAAAGGTTGTTCAGGTCAATGATGCGGCAAAAGCTGATAATTTTAAAGAAATTGTGAAAGCGGTTACTTATGGCGACACCATCCTGTTCGCGGAAGGCGCAAGCCAGGCTGTCATCCTGAGCACCAAAGGGTTCGCATTGCGTTCCATTGCCGAACCGGACAACGAAAAAGTGCTGAGCGGGCCGCGCGAGGGATTTTCGGAGTCCCTGATGCAGAATCTCTCTTTGGTCCACCGGAGAGTCCGCAGCAACGATTTAAAAATGAAATTCCTGGATTTAGGGCGCCGCACCCAGACGTCTGTTTGTGTCTGCTACTTTGACAGCCTGATTAATAAAGACATCCTCGATCAGCTCATGAAAAAGCTGAAAGAAATCGACATCGACGCGATTCTGGACACAAACTATCTCACGGAACTGATCAGGAGCAAGCGCTATTCGCCATTCCGCACGACCGGATACACGGAACGGCCGGATATTGTTGTCGGAAAACTGCTGGAAGGCCGGATCGCGATATTTGTGGACGGCACCCCGACTGTTATTACCATTCCGTATCTGTTTATTGAAAACTTTCAGAGCAACGAGGACTATTATCTGAGTTTTTTTTATACCTCCTTTTCGCGTATTCTCCGTGTCTTCGGATTCTTCCTGACCATTATTATTCCCGGACTTTATATCGCAATTGTCGCTTATCATATCGAAATGCTGCCCACCCCGCTTCTCATCAATATCTCCGCCGAGCGGCAGAGCGTCCCCCTGCCGGCCGCTGTCGAGGCTTTTGTAATGCTCATCACATTTGACGTTCTCCGGGAAACAGGAATCCGTATGCCCTCAAATACCGGTCAGGCGTTGAGCATTGTGGGCGCGCTGGTAATCGGGCAGGCGGCTGTTACCGCAAAGCTTATCGCGGCCCCCATGATCATAGTGATTGCCGTCACCGGAATTACAAACCTGTTGGTTCCAAAGCTCAACGCACCGGTCATATATATCCGTTTCGCCCTGCTGCTGTTGGCATCAACCTTGGGACTATTCGGGCTTACCATGGGGGTTTGCACGCTCATTATCCACCTGCTGAATCTTGAGTCCTTCGGAGTTCCGCAGCTTTCGCTGTCAGGCGACTTCAAATTCCAGGCAATCAAGGATACCGCGTTCAGGGCACCCTGGTGGGATATGCAGCTGCGGCCGAATCGGCTTAGCAAAGACCGGAAGCGTCTGAACCAGAAGGGTGAAAATGCAAATGATTAAAAGAATAGCATGCACCGTTTTTTGCCTGTCCGCCTTTTTTTTGCTGAGCGGCTGCTGGGATTACCGAGGCCTGAATGAAATAACCCTGGTATCCGGCGTAGCGGTGGATAAAGACCCGCTGACCGGGCGCTACGTAGTTTCCTGCGAAACAATTGACCTCACACAGTCCCTTCAGGAAAAAGGCCCAACCGGAAAAGTGATCGCGTCCGAAGGTTCCACGATTTTTGAAGCGGTCAGGAACGCAAAAAAAAGACTGGCAAACAAACTGTATTTCGGCAATGCCCAGGTTTTGGTGCTCAGCGAACAGGTGGTCAGGGAAAATAACCTTGGCGATGTAATCGACTGGTTTCTCAGAGACGCGGAATGCCGCGAGACTGTGCACGTTATGATTTCGCAGGAAAAAAGGGCAAGCGACCTGTTTCGTGTAAGCGGAACGGATCAGACCGTCGCTGCATTTGAACTGAACAATATTGTCTCAAAAGACCCTGAGTTTACGTCAACAACTCTTCCGCTGGAAATATATAAGGTCTATAATACCATTCAATGTCCCGGCATTTCTTCAATACTTCCCGCCTTTCATGTAACTCAAAATGAGGGAGAAGAGGTAGACGAATTAAACGGTATCGCAATTTTTAAAAATGAAAGGTTGCAGGGCTATCTCTCGTCTGAAGACTCCAAATATTTTCTATTTGTTACGAATGGCGTCAAGGGGGGAATTCTTCCAATTTCCTCCAACAATGACGGCAAAAACGACGTTTCGCTTGAGATTTTTGAAAATAAAACAAAGCCGTCCTTTACCTATAAGGATGGAAAACTGAAAATCACATTAAAAGTACAAACAACAGTCGATCTGGCGGAAGCCGAAACTAAAATAAACACTTCTGATGACCAGACAATCGATAAGCTGGAAAAAGCCGGAGCGGAACAGTTGAAAAAAAGAATGGAAGCAGTAATCAAAAAAGTGCAGGACCAATATAACTCCGATATCTTTGGATTTGGCAAATTAATTTATAAGAAAAATCCAAAATTGTGGGAAACCCTTTCCCCTGGCTGGGATACTCTATTTCCAAATTTAGAGGTTGAAATTACCCCGGAAATCAGGATTATTAATACCGTTCTAAAAAAATGAGCCTGAAGAAAGGAAGAAACCATGCTGCCATTCATTATAGTCCTTCTGTTTATTTTTGTATATCTGTTTGACTATAAGCCGGTTTTAAAAAACGGCAATACCAAAGAGAAAATCCTGCATGGCTCAATTATGGCAATCAGTTTCTGCGTATTGATGCTGCACAGTATGGGGGTTCAGATTCCGTCACCCTCCGATTCAATTGAGAAAGTGATACACTCTATTTTTGGTATTTAATGAGATGCATTGTAAGAACAGCGGAAAGGAACGACGCTATGCAAAAAGATTATATTACCCCGCGGCAGCATGTTTTTATCTTATGCCTGTTTGTGCTTGGCAGCAGCGTTCTCTTTGGGGTCAATTCGGCGGCGGCACAGGATTCCTGGATATCATTGATTCTTGCCGCGCTGCTCGCTTTGCCAATGGTCCTGATTTACGCAAGGATTTTGAAACTGTTTCCCGAAACTGATATATTCGGCATCATTGATCAGGTGTTCGGAAAAATAATCGGGAAGGTGCTGGTCGCTTTATTGACCTGGTATGCTCTTCATTTAAGTGCACTGGTGCTGCGCAATTTCACCGAATATATCAGCATCGTCGCCCTGCCTGAAACCCCGCAAGTTGTGGTGATGACTCTTCTCTTGGTTGTCACCATGTATTTGGCTCGCAGCAATCCAAAAACTTTGGGGCAATGGGCCGTGATTTCAGGTATCATTGTTATCTTACTGGTTGGGTTTACGATTATTTTAGCCATTAAAGACCTGGATTTTAAAAATCTGCTGCCAATTATGCCAAATGGACCCAAACAGGTCATCATCGGCGCAGGAC
>JAEXAZ010000314.1 GCA_023394255.1 Bacillota bacterium
TTCATATTCCGCCTGATCCAGCGTGATTTCATAGGACTGATCGGCTGTTTCCCCTTTGAGGATGCTGCTGTCCAAGGCAGACTTTGCTTCCAGCTCTGAGACTTTCTGATCAAGCTGTGCTTTTTGAATCGACAGCTGCTGCTTTTCGTAGCTCAGCTGGAGTGTTTCCAGCTCATCCTGCAAATCCTCGGTGGAAAGCTGGATCAGCGCGTCCCCTTTTTTCACGGACTGTCCCGCCTTGACCAGCACCTTTTCCACCTTGGCGTCAATCTCCGTATCAATTGCAACTGCCTTAATGGTGGCAGACCCTGTCTCACTGACTCCCACCGTCAGATCGCCCTTCTGAACGGCAGTCTCTTTATAAACCGTCTGCGTTTCCTCTTTTTTGGTCCCGCCAAAAGTAAACGCTGTCAGCACGCAGGCGCTGAGCCCGAGTATGGCAGCCGCTATTGCCAGCTTTTTGACCGGCAGCTTCCGAAGCCGTTCCGTCATCACAAGATCCCCCTATCGTTTGCGCAATCCGCTTTGGATTCTTTGAGACGATTGTAATGGCGCATTGTGTGTGAATTGTGTGAAACGGCGCCGGGTTCGGCAAAAATCCGCGGGTGCTAAAAAGCACCCGCGGATTTAGCTGAAAGGCAGTTTTCGCAGTCAGAGCATGGCGTGAAGGGGGTCCGGTTCCTCATCATTCAGATCGGCAAGCTCCAGTTCAAACCAGAATTTTACACCCTTGTCGATATTTTCCACCCCGTAGCGCTGCCCGTGCGCCTCCATGACAACCTTCACAATCGCCAGACCAAGGCCATAGCTCTGGGTGCCTCTTGCGCGGGATTTATCCGCCCGGTAAAAACTATCAAACAGGTTTTCCAGATCTTCCTCGGCAATATGGTCCCCGGTGTTGGTCACAGTCACACGGCATTTCCCGTTCTGCCGGCGCGCGGCTATCACAACGGTTCCGCCGGAAGGCGTATACTTCACCGCGTTTTCAAACAGATTTGTCACGGCCTGTTCGATCTTCTGATAATCGGCGTATACAATGAACTCCTCGTCCAGTTCCTTTCTGGCGATAACATTCTGCCGCTCTGTTATGATTCGCTGATTGTTAATGACCTGGTCAAAAACTTCACTTAAGCAGAAAATCGACTTCTCCACCTGGTCAATGCCGTTTTCCAGCTTGGAAAGGTTCAGCAGCCGCCCCACCATTTGGGAGAGTTTATTCCCCTCGCCGATAATGATTTCACAGTATTCCCGGAGCTGGTCATTCTGCGCGCTTTCGGCGATTGCTTCCGCATAGCTGATCATCAGCGTCAGCGGCGTTTTGAAATCGTGGGAGACATTCGCCACAAACTGCTGGCGCATGCGGTCGGTCTGCTGCTGGCGGACAAGATCGTTTTGCAGCACCTGGTTTGCCTCCACCAGCTTTTCAATGGAGGCCTCCAGCTCTTCGGACATATGGTTGATGCTGGTCCCCAGCATGGCGATCTCGTCGCCGCCCTTGATTTCGCAGCGATCGGAAAAGTCCATTTTCGCAATCTGCCCGGCCACCTTCTGTATCTGCTGGATCGGTTTCGTAACGCGCGCAACCACAAAGTAAATGATGACCGACCCGATCAGCAGGATGCCGATGGAGAGAAGCGCCGTATAGATGACAGCCAGATCCGCCGTGGAACGGATAAAGTCTTTCGGCGTCTGCATGAAGAGATAGAGGTTTGTATCCAGCTTGGTGGCAAGGGTGATGTCCATGCGCCCGCTGCCGTTTCGCGCCCCGAATCCCTGCACGTCGAACGATTCATCCAAATCCTCGATCCGGGTCACGAGTTCTTTTTTCCATTCCTCCATTTTATTGCTGGGCACCATGGGCGGCAGGTCACGCGGCACTTCGGACAAACGCCTCTCGCCTTTGTCCGCGCGGGAATGGTAAAGGACTTTCAGTGAACCATCGTTTCCGACGGAAAAAACGCTGACCAATGTATTCTCATTTTCGATGAGGCTGATTTCGTCATAAAACGTCTCGCTGTTCTGCTGATAAGCCTGCCGGATCTGATTTGCGCTTTTCTTCAGCTCTCCGATCTTATTGGACTGATAAAAGCCGGCAAACAGGGTGGAGCCCATCACCAGCAAAACCACGACATTAAACAGCAGAATCAGAATGATGACGGAAAACAGTTTGCGCCGGATTCCCCATTTATTCCAGCCACTCAAATTTGTAACCAACCTTTCGCACCGTCACAATATTTTTGGAGTAGCGGCCGATCTTGGCGCGCAGGCATTTGATATGGGTATCGACCGTCCGGTCATCGCCGTTATAGTCCATATCCCACACGGTACAGATGATCTGATCCCTTGTCAGAACAATGTTCGTGTTTTTAATCAGGTAATAAAGCAGATCAAACTCCTTAGGCGTCGTAATGATCTTTTTATCATCAACCAACACCGTGCGTTCACGGTAAAGCACTTTGATACCGCCTGCCGAAACATCGCTCATATCATTGGAGGTGGTGCGGCGCAGCAGATTCTTGACCCGCGTCACCAGGATCATCGGGGAAAAGGGTTTTGCGATATATTCATCGGCTCCCATGCGGAATCCCGCCAGTTCATCCACTTCGCTGTCCCGTGCGGTCAGCATCAGGATCGGGACGTCCGACTTGCTGCGGATCTCCCGGCAGGCATCATATCCGTCTTTGTTGGGCATCATGACGTCCAGCATGACAAGGACAACATCCTCGTTGTCCTCAAAACGCTTGACGGCTTCTTCCCCATCCGCGGCTTCAATGACCTTAAAGCCCTCCCGTACAAGATAACTTGCAACCAGCTGCCTGATTTTTGCCTCGTCTTCAGCCACCAGAATTTTACTGTCCATTACGCTCACCTGTCCTGTCAAGTCGTTCTTCTCAGTAAGAGGCAAAATTGTGTGCAAAATGTGATCTATTAAATTCCAATCTGCAATAAGTAACGGGATTTTTATAAGAAAGGCAATAAAAATAAAAACCGCAGGCATGCCTGCGGTTTTTCCTGCAATTTACTTTACAATTTCACCAAACACTTCACCGGCACAACCGGCAGCGTTCGCCTCGTCGGTATCAATATGCATGGCAAGCGCAAACTTTTCGCTGACACGGACTACCACGTCGCCGAACACCAGCGGACGGGAACAGGGGGAAACCTTTACGGAAACAATTTCTTTGTCGGAAACATCAAATACTTTTGCATCTTCGGGTGTCATATGGATATGCCGTTTTGCCGCAATCATCCCTTCTTTGAGTTCCACCTCGCCGGCAGGGCCAACCAGCTTGCAGCCTGTGGAACCGGCAATGTCTCCGGACTCGCGGACAGGCGGTGTAACGCCGAGTGTCCGCGCATCGGTCAGGGATACCTCAATCTGGGTCGCGGGACGGACCGGCCCTAAAATTGAAACGCCCGGGATGGTCTTTTTGGGGCCGACAACGTCAACCTTTTCTACACACGCATACTGTCCCGGCTGTGAAAGGTCTTTTTTGTTGGTAAGCGTCGCGCCTTTGCCAAACAGAGTTTCCAAATCCTCCTGTGTGACATGGACATGACGCGCAGAAGTTTCAACAATAAATTTTGCCATTCTGATGTTTCCTCCTATAAGAAAAGAATTTACTCATATCTGGTCTTATTTTAAGCCTTATGCGAACACATTGCAAGTATTGTTAAACTTTTATCACAGTTTCCCGACACTGGAAATTGTGGTATAATAACCGCAAAGCGGCTATTATACCGGGTTATGGCCAGGGCGATGCGCTTGCGAAGTTCGCTCCCGCCCTGGTGGCCAATGATACCACTGCGTGCCTCGCACTTGTGGTATCATAACCGCAAAGCAACAGAGAGGAAGACCGGAAATGATTGAAAATTTTGAAGAGCTGCGCGAGTCTGCTCTTGCCTGCCGTGGATGCAAGCTCTGTGAAACCCGCACAAACGTGGTGTTCGGTGTGGGAAATCCCAAAGCGAAAGTCATGTTCATCGGCGAAGGGCCCGGAGAAAACGAGGATCTGCAGGGGGAGCCTTTTGTAGGCCGGGGCGGGCAGCTCCTGGATAAAATGCTGGAGCATGTCGGGCTCTCGCGCAAAACCAATATTTATATCGCCAACATGGTCAAGTGCCGCCCGCCGAAAAACCGCGACCCCGAAAAGGACGAGATTGCCGCATGCATCGGCTATCTGCGCAACCAGGTATATCTGATCCGGCCCAGAGTTATTGTCTGCCTTGGGCGCGTTGCCGCCTGTTCCCTGATTTCCCCCGATTTTAAAGTGACGCGCCAGCATGGAGAATTCCATGAGAAAAACGGGGTCCTGATGATGGGCACTTTCCACCCCGCGGCATTGCTGCGCAACCCGAACCAGAAGCCGGAAGGGCTGGATGATTTTGTGAAACTGCGCGCGAAGCTGGATGAACTGGAACTGGCCGAAGAGAAACTTTAGTGGATCTTTGCTAAAAACGCCATCCAAACCGCTCAGTTTTTTGAATTTACCGCCCAGATTAAGAAACTCTGAACGTAAAAACTCATCATGGCCTGTCTTTCACCAAAATCTTCCTAAACGAATACCATGTGGTAACAATCGTTTTGGGAGGATTTTTATGAATAGCAATAAAAAACTTCTGCACTTTTTCCTCGGCGCCAATACGCCGCAGGGTTTTGTTTCCCGTTTTGACCAGCTTGCCGACGCATCCGACGGCTGGCGCGCCTTTATTCTGAAAGGCGGCCCGGGGACAGGCAAATCGACGCTTATGAGGCGTGTTATTTCAAAAGTTGAGGAACGCTGCCCTCTTGTTGAAATGATTCACTGCTCCTCCGATGTGGATTCTCTGGACGGCGTCATCGTCCCCGCCATCAAAACCTCCATTGCTGATGGTACCGCACCTCATGCGCGGGGCACATATCCTAATATTTCCCGCCGGGCGCATACCGCTTCTTGTCCCCTTCATAAGCATAATGGAGGTGTATGCAGATGAACAGAGTCAAATTGGTGGTTACAGAAACGTTTCAGTCTGTCAATGAAGAGGAACGAAAACAGAACCTGCAAAAAGCGGTAGACCGGTATCTGCTGAATACATTGCGCTGTGAAAGTAATTTGACACACGAAGCCGACCGGGAAAATTGAGCTCCTATGCGGTCCGCGCCGGCCAATTCCAAATGCATGCCCGGCGCGGACTCGCACAGGCATGCGAGATCCCGGGAAATCCGCATCTGCCGGGCATTTTGAAACAATCTTTCATCCTCCCAAGTTATTGACGGCAAACTGTGACAAGCATATAATAACACAGGAAGCTCTGATAATATTTGGTAATTGTTCAGGAATCCAATTTGTTCCTGAACAAGCGGGGCGACAGGGTGAAAGGGTGTTTTTATGCATGTCAGATCAAAAAAATCCAAAAAATTAAAACTGAAAGGCCAGCTTGTCCTTTTTGTCGGGATTCTGTTGGCCGGCACAATCGCGCTTCTCTCGATCATTTCCTATTACAGCCTCAGCAAAGCATATTCGGAAGCTATTCTGGAGAAGACACAGGCTTATGACATTAAGATTCAAACTGTAACGGAAAATCTGGTCAGTGTGCTGAACGTCAACTACCAGCGGTATCAGAACGGCGAGATTACAGAGGGACAGGCATTGGAAAATGCGCAAAAAATCGTCCGGGACACCCGTTATGACAACGGCGAAGGGTATTTCTGGGCCGACCTGGCCGACGGAACATGCGCGGTGCATAACAATCCCGAATACGAGGGAACCATGCGCTATGACGCAACCGATCTGAACGGTACCTATTACATACGGAATGTCATTACGGCGGGAGACCAGCCGGAGGGGGGCTTCACGGAATTTTATTTCACCAAGCCCGGCCAGGAGGGTTCTTTTTATAAGCGGGCCTATACGCTCAAGTTCGAGCCGTACGGATGGTACGTCAGCACCGGAAACTACTTTGACGAAATCGACGCCGCGCTTGCGGCCCAACAGCGCGATAAATTACTTGCCGAGCTTATTCTGCTGGCCTCCAGTGCGGCAATCGCCGTCTTCGGCATTTTGTTTATGTATCGATGGGCGGAAAGGATCACCTCCCCCATTAAAAATGTGACCGACAGGCTTCTGCTGCTTGCAAAGGGCGATGTCCACACACCCTCCGCCCCCATCGTAAAAAGCAGCGGCGAAACCGGCTTACTCACACGGGCAACCGCGGAGCTGATCACCAATATGGACACCATCATCAGCGATATCACCGGCCATTTGAACAGAATGTCGCACGGAGACATGACCGCGGCGGTAACCTGCGACTATATCGGGGATTTTGCCCCGATCAGGCGGTCTCTGGAAGAAATTTATTCCTCGCTTAACGGGACGCTCTCCGCAATTTACCAGTCGGCCAATCAGGTCAATGCGGGGGCCGGACAGGTTTCTTCCGGCGCGCAGGAGCTTGCCTCCGGCGCTTCGGAGCAGACCAGCGCTGTTGAGGACCTGACCTTTGCGATTGAACATGTATCCGATGCCGCCGCCAAAAACGCGGCGAAAGCCAGAGAAGCGGCCCAACATGTCGGATCTGCCGCGCAAAGCATCGAAAGCTCGAACACACAGATGAATCAGATGCTGGAAGCAATGGGACAGATTAAAACATCTGCGGACCAGATTGCGAGCATTGCGAAAATCATTGAATCCATCGCGTTCCAGACCAATATCCTTTCACTGAACGCGTCCATTGAGGCAGCCCGTGCGGGAAGCTCAGGAAAAGGGTTTGCGGTTGTTGCCTCCGAGGTCGGAAACCTTGCCCAGAAATCCTCAGAGGCTGCCAAGCATGCCGCCGATCTGATCGTTACTTCCATCAACGCCGTCGACGCGGGCTCCCGGATTGCGCAGGATATGTCGGAGACCATTGCCACAAGCCTTCAGGCGACCGAAGCGATTCAGCAGGCGGTGGATGAAATCGACCGTTCTTCTTCGGTACAGGCTACCGCTATTGCGAAGGTCACGCAAAGTATCGAGCAAATATCGGCGGTTGTCCAGTCCAATGCGTCCGCGGCGGAAGAAAGCTCCGCTTCCAGCGAGGAGCTTTCCGCTCACGCCAACGTTCTGTTCCGGGAAACTTCAAAATTTAAGCTGTCGGATTCTATCTCAGAGAAAAAAGCCGGCACCTTTCTTCCGTAAACTGAATTGATAAAAAAGGGAAGCCCGCATGGCGGGCTTCCCTTTTTTACTGTGGTTTTTCACTGTTTTCAACAATATTCCGATGAAAGGAGCCGCGTTTCCCAGGCCTTGCCGCGGCTGCCGGCAGATTGGCGGGTACACCGCCCGCGTTAGCCTGAACTATCTATACTTTTTTGCGGCGCCGTCTCCTGTTTTGGCAGTGAAGACACCGTTATAGCTGTCTTACACTTCCGCGTACGATAAATTCCGTACAAACCTCCGCTTTAATCCGGATCGGATTTTTCTGCTGGAAACTGTCCGCCAGATTTTTGACCGCCAAAGCGCCCATTTCCTGTTTAAACACGCGAATCGTCGTCAGGGCGGGAGAAGCGATCTCACAGAAAGGCATGTCGTCAAAGCCAATCACAGAAACATCCTGCGGGATTTTGACGCCGTACTGTTTCAGTGCTTTGACCGCGCCAAGCGCGATAATATCGTTGTCGGAAAAATAAGCCGTGGGAAAAACAGGCGTTCCCTTCAGATAGGCGCACATATCCTGATAGGCGCCGTCCATGGTAGGCGTCAGCCGGACGGTATAGGCTTCGTCGGGAACTAACCGCGCATGGCGCATGGCGCTCAGATAGCCCTCGGCACGATAGTCAAAATTGTTAATGGAAACCGCGCTTTTCAAATAGCCGATCTTCCGATGCCCGCAGGAAACCAGATAACGTACGGCGCCGTAAACCGAATCGGTGTTGTTGATCAGCACGGAATTAAATTTCATGTTGGAAAACCAGTTGTCCAGTACCATGACCGGCGGGATTGCCGACTCAAAAGGGCGCATATCCTGCTCGTCCAGTTCCGTGGCAAGGAGCAGGATTGCCGACGAATAATCCCGCAGCAAACCGTTCAGGACCGCCTCGAAATCCCTGCTGTGCCGATCCAGGCTGCATATTTCCAACGCAAGGCCCCGCGAACGGCACTCGCCCTCCACACCTTCAATCAATGCGCTGAAAAACGGCGTATCGGAAACAACCATGCCATGTTTTTTATACATGACAAGTTTGATGGTCTTGACGCAGTTTTCTTTCAGGTAGCCAATTTCATGCGCGATTTTCAGGATCAAATCTGCCGTCTGCTGATTGACCCCTTTTTTATGATTTAAAACATTGGAAACTGTGGCGAGCGAAAACCCTGACAATTCACTGATCTTCTTGATTCCGATTTTCAAGCTGACGGCCCCTCATATAAAATTTTATATCACAATTTTATACTACGCATTTCAGGGGTTGTTGTCAACAAAAATTTAATAGACAGCATGCGCGTGCGT
>JAEXAZ010000005.1 GCA_023394255.1 Bacillota bacterium
AAATAGTCCATGGTATGCACCGGGCTTTTGGTATAGGACATAGCCGCTTCGCAGTGGCCGCCATATTTTTTCGTGGCCTTCATGGCCTGTTCCATATTCCGAACATCGTTCAGCGCGTCGAAAATACGGATGATATCGATTCCGTTGTCCACCGACTTCTGAACAAAATATTCAACCGCGTCATCGGCGTAATGGCGGTATCCGAGCATATTCTGCCCGCGGAACAGCATCTGCAGCTTAGTGTTAGGCATGTTCTTGCGGATTACGCGCAGTCTTTCCCAGGGATCCTCGTCAAGGAAACGGATGCACGCGTCAAACGTCGCGCCACCCCAGCACTCGCTGGAATAGAACCCCACTTCGTCCATGGCGGGCAGGATCGGGAGCATCTCGTCCAGACGCATGCGTGTCGCAATCAGGGACTGGTGCGCGTCACGCAGGATTGTTTCACAGATTTTTACCTTTTGTGCCATCTTGTCATACCTCCCCTTAACCGATGGAGATCAGCAGATCGTTCGAGTTAACCGTATCGCCTTTTTTCACATGCACGCCGACAACGGTTCCGCTGACGGGAGCAAAAATCTCGTTCTCCATCTTCATGGCTTCCAGAATGAGCAGCAGGTCATTTTCTTTCACCCGGTCGCCCTCTTTAATTTTCACGTCCAGAATATTGCCGGGCATCGGGGCGTTCACCTTGGTCGCGCCGGCGGGAGCGGCTGCCGGTGCAGCAGGCGCCGGCGCAGCGGCGGGAGCCGGAGCGGCGGCAGGTGCGGGAGCGGGGGCCGCGGCAGGAGCCGGAGCGGCAACGGGAGCGCCGGCGGCAAGCTCATCCACCTGCACGTCATACGCCCTGCCATTGACAGTTATATTAAATCTTTTCATGATAGAATCCTCCTTATATCATTTGATTCTGAAAAACTTGAAATCGGAACTTATCCGTAACTTACATCGGAATGTTGCCGTGTTTTTTCGGCAGAGTGGTCATCCGTTTCCCGGCCAGCATATCCAGCGCGGAAATGATGACGGAACGGGTCTCCGCGGGATCGATCACATCGTCGATATGGCCTTTTGCGGCGGCCGCGTAGGCGGATGCGTCGTTGGCGGCATAGTCGGCCTCAGCCTGCTGGCGGGAAACCTCCGCGGTAATCCTGTCGCCGCCAAGGAACGCAATCGCGGTGGCGGGGGGCAGAGCGCTGATTGTGGCTTTCGGCCATGCGACGGTATAGTCCGAGTTGGCCGCGCGTCCGGCCAGCGTAATATAAGCGGAACCATACGCTTTGCCGACCACGACCGCAACCTTGGGGGTCGTAGCCTCGGCGTAAACATGCGCCAGCTTGGCAACTTCACGGATGCCGCCGCGGAAGCCCTGTCCCGGAACCGGGGCGAACGCTTCACAGTTGACGAGTGTGATCACAGGAATCTGGAAGGAATCACAGATTGTGACAAAACGGGCGATCTTGGATGCGCCCCCGGAACAGATCGTGCCGCTGTTGGAAGCCGCAACCACGCCCACCGAGGAACCTGCGATGGTGGCTAGGCCGACGCGCGCGCTGCCAGAATACTCCGCCTGGAGTTCCATGATGCTGTCCGCGTCCACGATATTTTTCGCAATTTCAAAAAGGTCGGCGCCATCGATACTGACAGCCGCGGAAGAAAGGGCCAGGCCGCCGTCGGATACCGCGCTGAAATCGCACATCGGCGCGGCGGAAAGGTTGTTGGAAGGGAGCAGGGAGATGAGCCTGCGCGCGGCGGAGATTGCCTCGGCATCCTCTTTTTTGACAATGTGGGCAACGCCCGAGCCGGCAGCGTTCGCAGCGTTGCTGGCGCTCTCAACATCCCCCGTGGTCAGGAAAAGCTCCGCCTTTTCGCTCATCACGACAAAGTCGGCGGATGCGGCGATCAGTGCCGCGCTGCCGGCGCAGACGCCGAGCACCAGAGAAATCTG
Source organism: Bacillota bacterium (assembly GCA_023394255.1). Lineage (GTDB taxonomy): Bacteria > Bacillota > Clostridia > Oscillospirales > Ruminococcaceae > Anaerotruncus. Next base: position 1,943 of record JAEXAZ010000005.1, read on the forward strand.
AGGCACAACACCGGACAGGTTGTTGCTCCAGCAAAGCATCTCGCCGTACGCGTCCATAGCGTCCAGTCCTTCTTCGACCGCCGCGCCGTTGGAATCATAGATCCCGACTACCGGCGCCCCCGTCTTAAGGGCCAGCTCATAAACCTTTTTGATTTTAGAGCCCTGCGCGGCGCCGACAGCGCCGCTTTTTTGTGTGGAATCCTGTGAGAATGCGTATACAGGGCTGCCTTCAACGAGGCCATATCCTGTAATGACGCCAGCGCCGTCGCAGCCGGTTTTCACCAAAGCCCCAACCTCAACAAACGTGTCGGGGTCAAACAGCGCCGTCAGCCTTTCGCGGGCGGCGGTTGCCTTCAGTGCTTCCTTGCGTGCGTCGGCCAGTGTCATAGCCTTGTCACTCATGTTTTGTTCCTCCTATCTGAATCAAAAACTAACGTTAATTATTCATTTTGGACTTTTTCCCCAAAAAAAGTTCAAAATGCAACCACGTTAAAGTATACACGTTTTTTTCCCAAATAACAAGCGTCTTTCTTCATTTTCTGATATTAATTTAACACGTTTTTCATCGTTTGGCGAATTCTGTCAAACCATGCAAAAAAGCGGACGCACAGTGCGCCCGCTTTTTTATTTGGAACAGGGTTTCCGGGCAAAGAATTCAGCGAGACTGAATTCTTTGCCCGCCCGGTACCCCAGCTTTGTCAGCGCAAACTGAATTTCCTGCGAAATGCCTTCGCCCAGCCGCGCCGTTTTTGCGCCCGCCTTCAGCTGCGCATTGAAAGCGGCGCGGGCAATCCCGTCAATCATCGGGATATCTGCCCGGCGTCCCGTATCAACCCCGCACAGGGTACAGCAGCCGCCGGGCGCCGTGAAAAAAGCGGCGGTTGCAAGCACGTCTTCCCCCTTATAGGCGGCATAGGCGAACGCCCCTTTTTCGAAAACGCCAAAGCTGCCGCAGACACGTTCCGCAAGCCGCGGGTCGGCAATCCTTTTGATTAAAAACATGCTGTCTTCTCCTCTTTTGACAACCTTGCGCATTTATTTTTTCTGCGCCGCATTGCGCAGCGCGGTCAGCTCGGACGGCTTGAGTTCCCGCCATTCGCCGGGCGGCAGCATTCCAAGCTTGAGCGGGCCGATGGAAATGCGCTTGAGCCTCGCAACCTCCAGCCCGACCGCCTCGCACATGCGGCGCACCTGGCGGTTTCGTCCTTCGGAAATCGTGATCTGCAGCACAACCCGGCCTTCCTGCTTCTCCAGCACCAGCACCGTTGCGGGCAGGGTCATTTTCCCGTCGAGCATGATGCCCGCGCCCATTTGCGCCGCCTGCTCGTCGGTAATGTCCGGGCGCACCGTCACACGGTAGGTTTTGCTGATATGGCTGGACGGGTGCATGACAAGGTTGGCAAACTCGCCGTCGTTGGTCAAAAGGAGCAGCCCTTCGCTGTTCCGGTCGAGGCGGCCCACCGGATACACCTTGCAGGGCGCATCCTTGACGAGATCGGTTACACAGCGGCGGCCCAGCTCATCGGACGTTGTTGTCACAAACCCGCGCGGTTTATGAAGCATTAAATAACAATTCTTTTTCTTTTTTTGCAGCGGGACACGCACGCCGTCGATTGCGATCACATCCCGCGCCGGATTTACGGGGTTTCCGAGTACCGCCGGACGGCCGTTAATGGTGATACGGCCCGCGCGGATGGCGTCCTCCGCTTTCCGGCGGGAAAGTATCCCGTTATCAGACAGCACTTTTTGAATGCGGATTCCCTTGACTACCATATTGATTTGCACCTGTTCCTTCCATGACTCACGTCATTGACTGATCCTATTCGTTTTCTTTTCCATTCTGCATTGATAAAGCAATTCAGCTTTGGTCTCCAAACAGTTTTTCCAGCAGGTTGGACTTCTGTGATACTCTTACCGTTTTTCCGAGCGTCAGCGGAAGCTCCAGCACCGGCTGCCCGCTCAGACAGACCGAAAGATGCCCCACAACCCGCCCCCGTTCCGCAGGCGCAAACAGGAGCGGTTCCGCAGTCACATCCACGGTAACGGCTTCCCCTTCGAGCACAGCGAGCTTCGGCGGTTTTTCATAAACAGCCCGTACCTTGGAGGCGGTCCCCCCCATGACCGGAATCTGGACATCCGGCAGGATTCGGGCGACATTGGTGAGGGCCATACGGCTGAAATAGCTGTCGTACAGCTTCGCGTGGACATTCCAGTCATCCTGGCAATTGAGCGTCACCGCGATCAGCTTGATGCCGTCCCGCTCCGCACAGGAGACCAGGCACCTGCCGGCGGCAGTTGTATAGCCGGTTTTTACGCCCACCGTTCCCTCGTAACTGCGCAGCAGCCGGTTATGATTCTGCATCCAGCGGTCATACGGCGGGTTTCCATACTGCACCACCGCCTTGCTTTGCGAACAGATCTCGGAAAAAAGCGGGTTTTTCAGGGCTTCCCGCGCGAGAAGCGCCATATCATAGGCGGTGGAATAATGGCTGGGGTCATTGAGCCCCGACGGGGTTACAAAATGGGTATCGTCAAGGCCGATTTCCTCCGCGCGCGCGTTCATCAGATCGGCAAAATCCGGCAGACTCCCCGCTATCCGCATAGCTGCGGCATTGGCGGCGTCGTTGCCGGACGGCAGGAGCATCCCATAAGCCAGCGCCCGCAGAGAGACGCTGTCCCCTTCCAGCAGACCCATGGAAGAGCCCTCCACATGGACCGCGGCGGTGCTCACAGTAAAATAATCATCCAGACGCTCCTGTTCCAGCGCGATCAGGGCGGTCATGATTTTAGTCGTTGAAGCCATCGGCAGCCGCAGATGCGCGTTTTGTGAAAACAGCACCCGTCCGGTTCCCGCGTCCATCAGCACCGCGCCTTTGGCTTTGATTTCATCGACTAACGCCGCCGGCGCCCCATTCGCGGCAGGAACCGCCTGCGCATCGGTCAGCCGCATACCCAAAAACAGAAATAAAAAGCCTACCAGGAGCCCTACCAGTTTTTTCGCCATCATCCATCACCCGCAGCTTAAAATAAGATACAGGTTATTTGTATGCGGCAACACACGCCGACATTACCGGGTGCCTTTTTCCTCTGTCTGCGCGGAGTCTTTGCCGTCTTTTGATTCCTTTTTGTCCTTTTTAAACATTGAGCCCAGCTTATCAATCATTTCGGGCATCAGGCTGACCATGCGGTCGGCGGTATTCTTGCTGTTGTCCATCTGCAGCAAAGAGACCGCGCCGTCCTTAATCACCAGGAACCCGAGCGGCTGCACAGAGACGCCCCCGCCCGCACCGCCGCCGAACAGTTCATTTTGCTTGTTGGTCGGCAGATCGGAGCCGCCGGAAGCGAAACCGAAGCTTACCTTGGAGACCGGGATAATGACAGTTCCGTCCGGCGTCGTGATTTGGTTGCCAATAATGGTGTCCGCGTCCACAAGGGAACGCAGGTTCTGCATCGAGCTGTCCAACAACCCGTTAATCGGGTGGCCCTCGTTAGCCATTTGAATTCCTCCCAGCGGTTATTCCTGTTGAAGTTTCTTTCTGTGGATGGTTTTGACCAAAAACGCGGCAAATATACGGGCCGCCGCCGCAAGCGCGACAATCGGCATCAGGCGGCCGCGCATCTCAAAATCCACAGAACCTTTTTCCGAAACGAAATCCGGCCGGATTTCAATTTCCGGGTTTTTCAGATTCAAAAAGTTTTTTGCAAGCGCATAGGCGGAATAAACCGCGGCGTTGCATTTGCCGTAGTCAACCGCCGTTTCCGCGGCATCCTCTCCGGCAACCACCATCGAAAGGCGCACCCGGTAAATCCGGAAGCGGCGGACAAGCATTCCCGCCCCGCCTTTCAGCGAAGAGAGCAGATCAGCCGCAACGCCCAGCATCCGGGAAAATTCCAGCGGTTTTTTCTCCTTTGGGGGACGGGGTTTTGCCTCTTTTTTTGCACGGGTCTCTGTATCGGCAGTTTTTCGTTCGGCCGCTTTGAGCAGGTCCACCTGAAAGAAAAGCCAGCGCAAAACGCCGACAGGCGCTTTACCGGTGCGATAACGCAGGATGAGCCTTACAGGAACGCACAAAAGCAGCAAAACGGCAGCCAGTATTCCCAGCAGGACATATCCCACAATCGCCACGACTTTTCCCCTTTCCTTGCGCCTGCGCTCAGCTTTGCGGTTCTGTGATCTCCCCGAACGCGACCTGCCCCTCCAGCACGCCTGCCGGAAGCGGTTCCGGCTCTTCCGCGGACGGAAGCGCTGGAAGCCCGTCCAAAGTTTCCAGGCCGAAGCAGCGCAGAAAATGGGCAGTCGTCCGGTATGCGATCGGGCGTCCGGGCAGTTCCAGACGCCCCGCCTCCTCCACAAGCTGCTTCTCGATCAGGGAATTTACGACGCCCGAGCTGTCCACGCCGCGCACCTGCTCCACAAACGCGCGGGTGACCGGCTGGTTATAGGCAATCACGGCCAGCACTTCCAGCGCGGCCTGAGACAGCGGGATATTCTTGCGAAGTTCCAGCGCTTCCCTGATAACCGGCGCGAAGTCGGCCGTTGTGCAGAGCTGGAGCTTGTCCTCCAGCTGCAGGATTTCAAACGGCATGCCGGCGTCCTCCAGCGAATCACGCAGATGCGGCAGATACCGCGTTACCGTTTCCTCATCCGCCCCGATTGCCTGCGCGATCCTTGCGATCTCAACAGGGTCGCCGCCCGCAAACAGGATGGCCAGTATTTGTTTTTGCGGCAAATCTATCATGTCAGTTCCTCCGGCCGGCTGCGGTCCGGCTGCCGGCTGCGGTCAAAGCAGACCTCCGACCCCTCCAGGGTAATCCGCCTGGCTTTTACCAGTTCGAGAACCGCCAGAAACGTCGCCACAAGCTCGCTGCGGTCCGTGCTTGACTCAAACAGGCTGACATACGAAGTCCTTCCATGGCGGTACAGACGTTTCAGGATATGGATAATGCGGGACCCGACCGATACCACCCGCCTTGCCACGATGCCTGAAAACGCCTTGGCCGGAGGCGGCAGGCGCCGCCTTCCGCGCCCCACCGCATCGCGGTAAGCGGCGCATAGAATCCCGACGGGATGGGCCAGGCGGTAGGCGGCATCCACTTCCACCGGGGACGGCGGGTGGACAAAATTGCGGTACATCCGGTTCTGCTCGCCCAGTTTCGCAGCCACCTGCCTGCAGACCTGATATTCCAGCAGCTGCCCCTGCAGCTCGGCCTTCAGCTGGGTGCCCTCTTCCTCATGCCTGGGGAGCAGCACTACCGTCTTGATATAAACCAGCCGGGATGCCATTTCGATAAATTCGCTCGAAATTTCCAGCCCGCCGGTCTTCAGTTCGTTCATGTAGGAAAGGTACTGCTCCAGCAGTTCGGAAATCGAGATATCGTAAATATCGAGTTTATGCTTGGAAATTAAATAAAGCAGCAGGTCCAAAGGCCCTTCAAACTCCGCTGTCTTAAAATTCAGCTTTTCCATATTCTTGCCCGTTACAGCAGCATATTTGCAAGGACATCCACAAATCCGGTAATAAAATCCAAAAACCGGTAGATCACGCCCGAAAGCAGTGTCAGCGGCAGGGACAGGATGTTTGTAAACATCATGACGGCAAACAGGCCGATGAAAATATAGCGGCTGTACTGGGCGATCAGATATTCCCAGCGGGCCGGCAGAAAATAGGCCAGAATGTGATACCCGTCCAGAGGCGGCACCGGCAGGAGGTTGAATACAGCCAGCGAAACATTGATGGTGACCATCATGGAAAGGATGGTGGTGATAATCTGGACCGCGTTGCCCATGGGGACATTCATCAGCATCAGCACAAGGACGATGATTTTATAAACCAGCAGCAGAATCGTCGCCATCAGCACGTTTGCGGCGGGGCCGGCCAGCGAAGTGATCGCCATTCCCGCGCGCATGGAGATATTGCGGTTAAACTTCGACGGATTGACCGGAACCGGCCTTGCCCAGCCAAACCCTGTGAACAGGATCAGAATCGTCCCGAGCGGGTCCAGATGCGCCAGCGGGTTGAGATCAAGCCGTCCCTGATACCGCGCGGTATGGTCGCCAAGTTTATCAGCCACCCACCCATGCGCAAATTCATGCACGGGCATGGAGGTGAACAGCACAATCAGGCGGGCAAAATATACAAATAAACGGTCAGGCGAAAAATATCCCATAGCTTCTCCTTGCCTCATCAATAAAATGTCATAGTCTCCTAGCTTAATAGGATTATTATACCGGCAATCCAGTCAAAATACAAGAGAATTCACTGTAAATTCATACATAGACGTGCCGATGTAAAAAAATTATGAAAAAAAGCTTGCTTTTCCTATGCCGATCTGATAAAATAACAATGTTGACCCCGAAAGAGAATTTTAATCCGTTCCAGATAGAGGAGGTGCAGACACATGGCAAAATGCGACATCTGCGGAAAAGGTGTTACTTTCGGAATTAAGGTTTCCCATTCTCATAGACGTTCCAACAGAACTTGGAAGCCTAATGTTCAGCGTGTTAAGGCGATTATCGACGGTACCCCCCGCCACATTCACGCCTGCACCCGCTGCTTGCGTTCCGATAAAATTACCCGCGCAATCTAAATATTTGCAGCTAAAAGCCTTTCGCGTCAGCGGAAGGTTTTTTTGTTCCCTGTTGACAGGAAAGCAGGCCGCCCGGAAGCGGCCTGCTTTTTGATTGATCAATTTTATTGGACCAGCCAGTTGGATTCCGCCTCATGCCGCTTGGAGCGCCCCATCAGCGCGCTGATCGCTTCCCTGGGCGGTTTGTCTTCATACAGAACTGCGTAAACCTGTTCGATAATCGGCATTTCCACCTGATACTTTTTGGCAAGCTCCCAGGCGCATTTCGTAGCGGTATATCCTTCCACCGTCATGCCGACCTCCTCAATGGCCTGCAATGCGGTTTTCCCCTGCCCGATCAGGATTCCCGCGCGGCGGTTGCGCGAATGCATGCTGGTGCAGGTGACGATCAGGTCGCCGATGCCGGAAAGCCCCGCAAAAGTCTCGGATTTCGCGCCCATCGCAACGCCCAGCCGCGCGATCTCGGTGATGCCGCGGGTCATGAGCGCCGCCTTGGAATTATCTCCGAGCTCCAGCCCGTCGGTAATGCCGGCAGCCAGCGCAATGACGTTCTTCACCGCACCGCCGAGTTCCACGCCGATCACATCGTCGTTTGTGTAGATACGCAGGGTCGGGCTCATCAGAATGTCCTGCACAAATTCAGCGGCCGCCTGGTCGTCGGATGCGGCCACTACGGTTGTCGGCACCCCTCTGGCAACTTCTTCCGCGTGGGACGGCCCGGAAATCATCACCCGCGGGTTTTCCGGCAGCTCTTCGCCGATTACCTGCGCAAGCGGTTTCAGCGTCTCCGGTTCAAACCCTTTTGCCACGCAGGAGACCACCGTTTCAGGCGCGAGATGTCCCTTGAGCGAAGCGCAGGCGCTGCGCACAGCGAAAGACGGGGTAGCAATGATCACCAGCTCCGCATCGATCCGCTCAGGCAGTTTCCAGGTCATCTGCACAGACGTTGGTATCTTGATCCCCGGCAGCAGCTTTTTGTGTTCCCGCTCGCCGGACAATGTCTCAATCTCCTTTTGAAACGGGGAATACAGTGTGACCGTCTGCCCGTTTCCGTCGCACATAACGGACAGAGACGTCCCGAACCCGCCCGCTCCGCATATAAACAGTTTTGCCATTTGCCAATACCTCCAACTTGATTTCTGTTCCGACACTTTATTCAGTTGTTTTTTTTGGCGCCGAACTTGTATTCCGTCCCGTTCAGCAGCCGTTTAATATTGGTACGGTGCATCCAGATGCCCATTGCGCTGATCAGCAGCGAAAAAAACAAATCGAACTGGTAGGGCCTGCAGGATACCAGGTTGACAACCGTTGTCAAAACCGGAAAAATCAGAAATCCGATTACCGATGCCAGGGATACAATTTTCACCCAGAACACAAACGGCACCAGCAGGATTACGATGATCGAAAATACCAGCGGATTCAGCATCATCAAAACGCCAAGGCTGGTGAGCACGCCTTTTCCGCCTTTAAAATGGAAATACAGCGGAAAGACATGGCCGAGAATCACAAACAGCCCGGCGATATACCCGCCGTCAAACAGGGCGGGCGCCGCCCCGTCCGCGGCAAGCCGGAAAATAATACGGCCCAACGCAACCGCCACGACACCTTTCCCAAAATCCCCGACCGCCGTTAAAACCGCCAGCTTTTTCCCATAAGTACGCAGAATGTTTGTCATTCCCGCATTTCCGCTTCCGTGTGTGCGCACGTCATCCTGCGCGCACAGGCGGGATATGATCACGGCAAAGCTGACGCTCCCGATCAGGTAAGCCGCGGCCGCGGCGAGGAAAGCCGCTGTCCAAAACTGCCCTTTAGACAGTACCCCCATTCGTTCCACCTCATTCAGCGCCGCCGCATGGGCAGACGCATTTTTTCATTTTAAAACACGCAGGTACAGGGAGGCCGCTAATCTTTATCGCCGCGCTCCCGCACAATGATTCTGACCGGGGTTCCCTCAAGGCCAAACGTCTCCCGGATTTGGTTCTCCAGATAACGCTGATAGGAAAAATGAAACAGTTCTTTATTGTTGCAGAAAAAGACAAACGTCGGCGGCCTTGTGCTCGCCTGTGTACAGTAGAAAATGCGCAGGCGTTTTCCTTTGTCTGTCGGCGGCTGGACCCGCGCGGCCGCGTTGGCAAGCAGGTCGTTGAGCTTGCCGGTGGAGATGCGCATCGCGTTCTGCGCGTTCACAAAGTTGATCAGTTCATACAATTTGTCAACACGCTGGCCGGTCTTCGCGGAAATAAAGATAAACGGGACGTAAGACATGAAGGAGAAATCCACCTCGAGTTTCTTGCGGAACTCCTGCATGGTCCTGTCGTCTTTTTCAACCGCGTCCCACTTGTTTACGGCCACGATACAGGCTTTCCCCTGTTCGTGCGCGTAGCCCGCCACCTTGCTGTCCTGCTCGGTGAAGCCGACCGTGGCGTCCAGCACGATGACGCACACCTCGCTGCGGTCCACCGCCATATAGGCGCGCAGAACGCTGTACCGCTCAATTTCCTCGTCCACACGCGATTTGCGGCGGATACCCGCCGTATCGATAAAGATAAATTTGCCGTACCGGTTCTCCACCTCTGTATCGGTCGCGTCACGGGTGGTGCCCGCAATGTCCGACACGATCACCCGTTCCTCCCCAGCCATGCGGTTCACCAGCGAGGATTTCCCCACATTGGGCTTGCCGATGACCGCAACGCGGACCGCGTCTTCGTCATAGTCCTCCGCCTTGTCAAAATCAATCTGTTCGTAGCAGGCGTCCAGCAGGTCGCCGGTGCCATGCCCGTGAACCGAGGACACCGCGATCGGGTCACCCAGCCCCAGATTGTAAAACTCATAAAATTCCGGCATCGGCTCTCCCAGCCGGTCGCACTTATTGACGCAGAGCACGACCGGTTTGCCGCTTTTTTGCAGCATGACGGCAACATCCTGATCGGTGGCGGTCACGCCGGTTTGTAAGTCGACCACAAAGATAATGACATCGGCGCGTTCAATCGCAAGCTGCGCCTGACGCCGCATCTGCGACAGAATCGTATCGGTCGAATAGGGCTCAATGCCGCCCGTATCCACCAGCATAACGGATTTGTTCCGCCACTCGCACTCATAATAAATCCGGTCGCGTGTTACGCCGGGGGTATCCTGCACAATGGACACGCGCACGCCCACCAGTTTATTAAACAGGGTCGATTTCCCCACATTGGGACGCCCCACTATGGCGATCAATGGTTTGGACATCCTGTTTCCTCCATCTTTCTCATCTGCCGGTCATGGCATCATAAAGCTGCCAGCCGTCGTTGTCCACCGGTTTCACAGGCGCGCCGAGCGCGGCTTCCAGCTGTTCCACCGTCATATCGTCCAAAAATTTGTCCCGCTCACGCCGCAGCATAACGGATGGAAGAAGCACTTGACTGCCAATCCGTCTGCCCTTCATCTGCGCGACGATATCCTGCCCGGTAATCAGGCCGGCCACATTGATAGATTCCCCGAAAAACCGGTTTACAATCGCGTGCACTTCAATTTTCAGCTCCGGCTTTTTGGACATGGCGCGTTCGGCCAGGGCCTGAAGCGTCGGATATGCCGCCGTGCCGGTAAGAACCGTCAGGTCGGCGCGGGCGTCGGAACCGTCGTCCTGTCCCATCGCGTCCATAAACTCGCTTTCCAGAAGCGCCAGAACGCCGACGCCGTCCTCCAGCTGGTCGAATCTTCCATAATACTCCGGCGGCGGCAGCGGCCGCTGCGCCTTCAGGAAAAATTCGTCGGAAGGATATGCCACCCGCTCGCCGTGTTTTTCCAGCATTTCTTCGGCAAACCGATGGATGATCTCAATCGTCCGCGCGGCGCGTTCCCGGTCGTACGGCTGCAATGCGGGGAGATTCTCCCGGTAACGGGTAAGCCCCACGGGAACGCACGCAACGCTCTGCAGGTTGGGGTACAGCGTGCCAAGGTCCCTGAGCGTGCGCTCCAGCGCAGGGCCGTCGTTCAGCCCGGGACACAGCACCAGCTGGCTGTTGACCTGAATACCCGCCCCGCACAGCCTTTCAATGAAGCGAAGGCTGTCCGCGGCCGCCGGATTCTTCATCATTTTGACGCGCAGCGCCGGGTCGGTGGTATGCACCGAGATGTTCACCGGAGAAATCCTCATCTTTATAATACGGTCGATATCCGCATCCGTCAAGTTGGTAAGCGTAATATAATTGCCGAATAAAAACGACATCCTGCTGTCATCGTCTTTGAAATACAGGGATTTGCGCATTCCCTTCGGCATCTGGTCCACAAAGCAGAATACGCATTTATTTTTACACGCATGCTGTTTATCCATCAGATAAGTCTCAAATTCCAGCCCGATGTCTTCGTATTCCCCTTTTTGAAGGGACGCGGAAAAAGGCGCACCCGAACGAAGCAGGTGCAGCGCAATCTTCCGGCTGGTCACATAAAACCGGTAATCCAGCACGTCGTTAATCTCATTTTCATCAATGGCAAGCAGGACATCCCCCGCGAGAATCCCCGCGCGGTCCGCATGGGAACCCGGCTCCACCGACTGAATCAGAACTGGCATTGTTTTTCTCCCGTTCAAATTGCAACCCACAGAAAAAAGAAAACGGAGGCGGAAAACCTTCCACCTCCGTTGAACTCACTATGGATTAGGCCTCGACCTTGATTACTTCTTTGTCTTTGTAGTAACCGCAGTTTCCGCAAACCTGATGAGGAGCTTTCAGCTCTCCGCAGTGTGTGCA
>JAEXAZ010000010.1 GCA_023394255.1 Bacillota bacterium
CTTCTGCATAGGGTTCATCCGCGCGAAGAAATCGTCTATAATCCTGCGCTTCGCCCTATGAAACCTGTCCTTCAGAGATTCATCCATTTTCTGTTTACCACACATTCTATCAGTATTACAAAGTCCCTCTGCACACTTTATTCAGCAGACTTTTACAACCCGGAACAACGTGCCCGCCGCATGGCCGCAGCAGTTTTTCTGCCGCCCGGCCGGTTCAGGCATTTTTCCTTATTTATTTTATTATAACATAAAATGGAGCTTTAGAGAATAGAAAAGGCAGGTCTTCCGACCTGCCTTTTGGACAAACATAACGGTTATTTTAAAATGGAAAGCAGAACACCCGCGGCAACCGCAGAGCCGATAACGCCGGCAACGTTCGGTCCCATGGCATGCATGAGCAGGAAGTTGGTCGGGTTTTCCTGCTGGCCGACTTTCTGGGAAACACGCGCGGCCATCGGAACAGCGGATACCCCTGCGGAACCGATCAGCGGATTGATCTTGCCCTTGGAGATCACATACATCAAATCGCCGAGGAGCACGCCTCCGGCAGTACCAAAGCAGAATGCGGCAAGCCCCATGACACAGATCCCCAGTGTTTTCGCGTTCAGGAAGCTGGCAGCGTTCGCAGTCGCACCGACCGTAACGCCCAGAAAAATGGTAACAATGTTCATCAGCTCGTTCTGAGCAGTCTTATTCAGACGGTCGACAACACCGGATTCGCGGAACAGGTTGCCCAGCATCAGCATACCGATCAGCGGAGCGGTATCCGGCACAAGGAACGAAACGACAAGCGCAACCATGATCGGGAATACGATTTTTTCCAGCTTGGAAACCGGACGCAGCTGCTCCATTCTGACGGCACGCTGTTTTTTGGTGGTGAACAGCCTCATAATCGGCGGCTGGATAATTGGCACCAAAGCCATATAGGAATAGGCCGCGATTGCGATGGAGCCAAGCAGATGCGGCGCCAGCTGTGTCGTGGTGAAAATAGCGGTCGGGCCGTCGGCTCCGCCGATAATACCGATGGAACCGGCTTCCGCGGGGGTAAACCCAAGCGCGAGCGCCCCAAAGAACGCAAGAAAAATGCCCATCTGCGCGGCAGCGCCCAGAATAAAGCTCTTCGGATTTGCAATCAGCGGGCCAAAGTCCGTCATACAGCCTACACCGAGGAAGATCAGCGGAGGATAGATGCCCAGTTTCACGCCCAGATAGAGGTAGTCAAGCAAACCTCCGGTAGAAGCCAGCAGCTCCCAGTCGATATGGCCCGTTTCATTAATGAAGATCAGCGTATGGTAAAGGCCCGCGTTCGGGATATTGGTGAGGAACATGCCGAATGCGATCGGAAGCAGAAGAAGCGGCTCGAAGCCTTTTCCGATCGCAAGATACATCAGCACAAACGACACCAGAATCATCAGAGCCTGTCCGCCCGACAGATTAAAGAAGCCGCTTTTCCCAACAAGCGTCTCCACTGACTGCATAAAGATTTCAAACATATTGTCAGCCCTTTCGTAAAAGTTTGTCTGGATTAAAACGGTTGCGTGTTCTGCACCAAACCGGCAGATGCCCACGCGGAACGGGCTTCCCTGACACGTCTGACACTGCGCAGCGCAAATCCGCCGGCAGCGCCGCCCATAGCGGCCACGGCAGCCGCGATCACAGCGACAACCTCATCGCTGATCCCATCCTCGACTACCATCGCATTTTTTGCGGCGGCATTGGACGGAGCCTTGGGAGCGGCCGGTTTCGGCGCTTCCGCTTTCGGCTTGGATTGCGTTGGCTTTGAACTGGCGGCAACAAACAGCTTGCCGAACAGCCAAACGAGCAGCCACAGGCCCACCAGGGCAATGAAGACGACCACAAGTCCGGTAATAATTACCGCGCCTGCAAGAGTAAAATCAATGTTCATAATCCCTCTCCTTGCTATATGAAATATAATATTGATAACAAATTCACATTCCGGATAAAATCCGAAACTGGAAATAAGTATACTATATTTTGTGCTTTTTTGCAATCAATTTCTTGTATGAAAATGAAAAATAATTCACAAACCGGTAACATAAATTTGAAAAATACAGAAAGCCGCCATTCGGCGGCTTTCTGTTAATTCCCCTTTTAAATCTCTGACATCTGATAACGCTGATAGGCCGCCCGCAGTTCTTCGGCGGTTTCTTCCGGACAGGTCGGGTTGCAATGCGCCCAGCACCCGGTCTCGGAAGACGCGTTATATTTCACTTTCTCCGCACTGCGCATGGGCGGGAAAAACTCGATATGAAAGTGGTAGTCGTCCGAATAGTCCTTATCACAGTTAACCGGCGCATTATGCATGCACATCATATAAGGGAACCGATACCCGAACAGGCTGTCCAGCGTGCCCACGGTCTGCTTCACGGTTACCGCAAGGGCGCGCCGTTCCTCCCCGCTGAATTCCGTGATATATCGCCTGTGCGCCTTGGGCATGATATAAACGCCGTACGGATACTCTGTAAAAAAAGGCAAAAACACAATAAAATGCTGATTTTGAAAGATCACACGTTTGCCAAATTCCTGTTCGGACTGCCACAGATCGCAGAAAAGGCATTTGCCGTTCTTTTGATAGTATTCCCCGGCGGATTCCGTTTCAAGCTGGATTTTTTTCGGAATAAACGGATAGCCGTAGATCTGGCCGTGCGGATGCGGCATGGTAACGCCCACGACATCGCCCCGGTTTTCAAAAATAAAGATATATTTGATGTTTGGGTCGGCCGACAGCGCTTCAAAGCGTTTACACCACAGATCGACGAGTTTTTCCACATGGTCGTCGGAAAGTTCGGGCAGAGCAGCGGTATGCCTGGGCGAGTACAGTATCACCTCGCACTTTCCATAGGCCGGCGCCGTCCGGAAGAACGCCGTTTCCACGGCGTCCGGCGCGGGCGGGTTCTGGCTCAGCGCCGGAAAATCATTATCATAACAATATACCTCGTAGTCCTCGGGGACTTTTCCGGAACCGGGGCAAAACGGGCACCAGTCCTTCGGCATCTGGGGCCTTTCCTGGCGGTTGGAGGCAATCATCACCCAATCCTTTGTCAGCGGGTGCCATCTCAGTTCAGCCATTGTTTTCCACCTTTCCCATTGAATCACCTAAGTCCGGACTTATGCGGACGCCGCCTGCCGGCCTGATTGACAAAACATGGCAGTTCCCCTCACCGAACACCTTTTCCATGGCCGCTTTATAAATTTCCAGCAGGTCATCGGGGACAAAGCATTGAATCGTGCCGGCAAACCCTCCGCCATGCACCCGCCATGCACCCCGTCCGGCCAAAAGATGTTCGCTGATCGCCAGTCCCAGCGAAAGGCCCTGCTCGTCCGGGTTTTTGCAGGTATAAACATTTTGCAGATACATAAACGACGAGTGTCCGCTTTCAATAATCAGCCGTTTAAACGCCTCAAAGTCGCCCGACTCCAGCGCCGCAACCTCCTGAGGCACCCGGCCGTTATCCGCAAAGAAATGAAATGCGCGCAGGATCGCACGGTCGCTGCATGCAGAACGCACGCGGGACAGGTTCTGATAAAACAGTTCCGGTTTTACCTCGCGGAGGACCTCCCTGCCAAATACCTTTGCCACCGATTTCATCTCGGCGGGCGCGGAGGCATAATCGCCGGTCAAGTCCGCATGGTTGCCGCCGGTATCCACAATACACAGTTTGTGCCTGTATTTCGCAAAATCCACCGCCAGTTTTTTGACTGCCGGTTTGTCCGGGTTTTCAAAATCAATGGCAACAAACCCGCCCACCGAACAGGCGGTCTGATCCATCAGCCCGCACGGTTTTCCAAAATAGACATTCTCCGCATATTGCCCAATCTGCGCAATCTGCACGGGGTCGGCTTTCCCGCCCGCGTAAAGCCCGTTGAGCATTACGCCGACCAGCGTTTCAAACGCGGCCGAGGAGGACAGGCCGGAGCCTTTCAGGACACTGGAGGTGGTATACGCGTCAAATCCCCCGATGTCCATGCCCAGCGCCTGAAAACGGGCGGCAATTCCGCGGATGAGCGCGGCGGCGTGATTTTTTTCGCCCTCCTGCACAGACAGGTCGCTTAACTGAACGGTATCCATCGGATACCCCTCCGACTGGATGCGGATGACGCCTTCGCCGTTTTTCCCCGCTACCGCCAGAATGTCGAGGTTGACCCCGGCGGCCAGAACCCGGCCGCGCTGGTGGTCGGTGTGATTTCCGCCGATTTCAGTCCGTCCCGGCGCGCTGAAAAGCGAGATTTCCCTCCCCGCGCCAAAACATTCCTCAAACCTCCGTATTGCGGTACAGTACCGGTCTTTCTGCCCGGATGCTTTTTCGCTGTAAAGGCAGGAAAACGTCCGGTCAAACGCCCCGCCGGAAATTTGCTCTGCCGTCTGCCGTGCATTCATATGGCAACCGCCTTTCAAGCATTTGTTTCTAAGATTAAGCCTACCGCACAAATTCCCATTTTGCAACCTAAAATTATCCCATTTCTATGGATATTTGTTGCAACAATTTACGCTTTACGTTACACTCTATAAGAAAGGAGTGATAAGATGGGGTCCGGTCTGTTTAAATATTCTTATAAAACCAAAACACGGGAAAGCCTCCCGATCGCCATATATAACAGCGGAATCCAGCAATGTGCCCCCGGCTACACCTGGGGGCCCGGCCTGCGCGACCATTTTTTGATCCACCACGTGATCTCCGGGAAAGGCGTTTTCACCGCTTCCGGGGTAGCCCATCCTGTCTGTGCGGGCGATACTTTCCTGATCTATCCGTCCGAGATGGTTTCCTATACCGCGGACAGGCAGGAACCGTGGGAATATTGCTGGGTCGGTTTTCAGGGCGCCCAGGCAAAGCTACTGCTCTCCCAGACGCCTTTTGCGGAAGATACCCCTGTGACACAGTTTCAGGAAACCCGGCAGATTCAGGACGCCATTTTGGCAATTTACCACGCGGTCGGCTCCACTCCGGCAAGCGAACTGCGCGCAATCGGGCTTCTCTATGTTTTTCTGGCCCTTCTTGTTGAGCAGAAGCAGGACACCCCGTCCGCAGAGGAACCCTCGCTGGAATATGTGGAAAATGCCGTCCGTTTCATCGCGCATAACTATTCCCGCGCTGTGGATACGTCGGATATCGCCGGCAGCGTCGGGATCAGCCGCAGCCATCTTTACCGGGTGTTTATGAAGCATCTGGACACGCCGCCAAACGAATATCTGACGCGGTTCCGCATTTCGCGGGCGTGTGAACTGCTGGAACACTCGCCGCTGCCTATCTCGGCAATCGCGGCTTCTGTCGGCTATGAGGACCAGCTTTATTTTTCCCGCGTATTTAAGAAAATAACCGGCAGGCCGCCTTCGCTCTACCCGCGCGCCGAAAAAAAGCAATCTTGACAAAGGAGAGGATGTAACCCATGGATACCGTTGCGATAGACTCCAACACCGTTACGCAGGAGGCTGTGGACGCGCTCAAAAATCTGGCGGAAATGCCCGGGACTACCCGCTGGGACTACCTGTGGGACGGTTTTATCAAACTGCTGCCCAAGCTGTTTACGGCGGCAGGCATTCTGATTATCGGGATCATCCTGATCCGTCTGCTTCTCCGGCTGACCCGCAAAATGCTGCAAAAATCCAAGCTGGACCCGACCCTTCATCATTTTATGCTGTCCATCTTTGGCATCTGCCTGTACCTGGTGCTCGGCACCATGGTGCTGGCAATCCTGGTCCCCGACGCTGTCGGCGGGCTGATCGCGCTGATGAGCGTTTTCGGCCTGGCCATTTCGCTGGCGGTGAAGGATTCTCTGGCCAATCTGGCGGGAGGAATTTCCGTTCTGTTCACAAAGCCTTTCGCGCTGGGGGATTATGTCCAGATCAACAGCACGGAGGGAACCGTCGAGGAAATCCGCCTCAACTACACTGTGCTGAAAACCTTTGACAACAAGGTGATCCATATCCCGAACGGCGACGTCGCCAAAGCCCAGATCGTGAATTTCACCTGCGAGCCTACCCGGCGGCTGGACATTACCTTCTCAATCAGCTACCATGACGACTTCCAAAAGGCGCAGGAATTGATTCTGGCGGCGGTGGGGGCCCATCCCATGGCGCTGAACGACCCCGAGCCGGCCGTCCGCATATCCGAGCACGCCTCCTCCGCAATTCTGGTCTGCTGCCGCGTCTGGTGCAAAACCGCAGACTACTGGCCGCTCAAATTTGACCTTCTGGAAGAAGTCAAACGCAGCTTTGACCAAAACGGCATTTCGATTCCATATAATCAGCTGGATATCCATATTGCAAAATAACGGCCGGAATACAGAAGAACGCCCGCATCTTGCGGACGTTCTTTGATTTTTGGCCGTTTAGCCCTGCAGAGAACTCTGCTGGGTGGCGTACTGCTGTTTGCACTGGTCGACTTTCTGCTGCTGCGCGGGCTCGGTCTGATACCAGCCGCGTTTTTGCATCTCATCAAACACCTGATGCTGTATCTGATGTTCCTCATTCAAAATATTCATCATTTCGCTCAGCAGGGCGGGCGAGGCACATTCATTCGCAAAATTATTGTAGTTGCCGGTCAACAGCTTTTGGCTGGAAAGCACATCGTTCATCATCTCCTGATCTCCGAACGACTGCTGGCTGCCGGAGGAACCCATCTGGCTGCCGGAAGAACCCATTTGGCCGCCGGAGGAGCCCATCTGGCTGCCGGAAGAGCCCATTTGGTTAGAAGAATTCATTTGGTTCATCGGGTTTTGGCTTGGTTGTTTCATGTTTCATTTCCTCCCTAGTTCAGCTGCGACAGCAGACGGTTGTAATGGTTCTGATGCTTGGTGGAAGCGTTCTGAAACTGTGTTTTGAGCTGAGGATCGGTTGCATTCTGGGCATAGTAGTTGCATTTTTTGATCACTACCTGTTCCATCTTCAGCTGGTCTTCAATGGCTGACAATTCTTTGCTTGTTAATGGCATAACGAAAAACCTCCTTAGATTTGGATACTCAAAGTATTCCAATTCAAGGAGGTTTTATACGTCCAATTTTTAATGTTTATGGGTAGAAGAGGTAACGAAGCCGTCAACTAACTGGTCGATAAATTCGAACGAGCGCCCCGTGCCGATGGCAACACATTCCACAGGATTTTCCGCAATCCGCACCGGAATCCCAAACTGTTTGCCGAGATAGGTATCCAACCCGTGCAGCAGCGCGCCGCCGCCCGTCATAACGAGACCGTTGCCGCGGATGTCCCCCGCGAGCTCCGGCGGCGTCTTCTCAATAACAGAATGTACGGCGTCCCGGATTTCCGTTACACAGTCGATGATGGCCGGATACAGCTCTTTCCGCGTGATTTCCATACGGGTGGGCAGCCCGGCCGCAAGATTGCGCCCTTTGATTTCGCAGGAAAGGTTTTCAGCGTTTTCATCGGCGCTGGCAACCGCAATTTTGACGCTTTCCGCCATGCGCTCCCCGATCAGGACGTTATACTTTGCCCGCACATAGCGGACGATCGCGGCGTTCACCTTGTCCCCCGCCATTTTAATCGAATTCTTGCAGACAATTCCGTTTAAGGACAGGACGGCGATATCCGCGGTTCCTCCCCCGATATCAAGGATAATATTCCCCTCCGGTTTGGAAATATCAATTCCCGCCCCGATCGCCGCCGCCACCGGTTCTTCAATCAGATAGACGCTGCGGGCGCCCGCCATGACCGCCGCGTCCACGGCCGCCTGCGCCTCTACGCCGGTAATCAGGGAAGGCACGCAGAGCGCGACGCGCGGCTTGAAAATGCTGGTGCCGCAGGATTTTTTCATAAAATATTTGATCATTTCCTCCGTCATCTTGTAGTCGGAGATCACACCGTCTTTCAACGGGCGGATCGCGGTAATTTTCGCGGGCGTTTTGCCGATCATCTCATGCGCTTCGTCGCCGACACTGAGAATATCCTGTGTTTTCGTATTAATTGCGACAACCGACGGTTCACGCAGAACGATCCCCTTCGCGCCAACATAAACCAGCACCGTTGCCGTTCCAAGATCAATGCCGATATCATTTGCAGCCATATGTAAAGTCCTCCCATTAGACAGTGGTTTGTACCAGCCGGATTTTCCCTTTATTATACATCAACCGCTCTTCCATTGCAATTGCCGTTTACTGGATTTGATGCCGGTAACAGGTGGTCGCGGCGGCGGCAAGACAGACCGCCCGCGCCCCTTTCCGCCGCATCAGGCCGGCACAGCGGCCGGCTGTCGCGCCGGTCGTGAGCACATCATCGACCAATAGGAAAGTTCTTCCTTCCAGCCCCGTATCTTTGCGGACGGCGAAAGACAGCCTTGC
Organism: Bacillota bacterium; assembly: GCA_023394255.1. Classification (GTDB taxonomy): domain Bacteria; phylum Bacillota; class Clostridia; order Oscillospirales; family Ruminococcaceae; genus Anaerotruncus. The sequence goes on from JAEXAZ010000010.1 coordinate 8,311, forward strand.
GTTTTCCCTTCTGGCCTGCATCCCCTTTTGCTCCATCTGCGCCCCGCCCTTTCCGGTGTGCCGCAGGAACCCGCTTTCAACGGGGACCCCGAGCAAAACGGAAAGCTCCTTTGCCAGCAGGCGGGTCTGACAATAGCCTCTGCGCCGCAGCTTTGCGGGATGCAAGGGCACATAGGTGATTGCTGAAAACTGCATGTCCCCAAAAGTTTCCCGCACGCTTTGCGCCATCAGTTCCGCAAGAAAACGAGCGTAATAGCGTTTCCCCTGATATTTGAAGCTGCCGATTCCGCGCGCAACGGCGTCCGTATAAAAAAGCGGGACCGCCGCGCCGTCAAAATCGGGAAGCCCGTTTTCGCAGACACAGTCCTCCGGCGCTTTTCCGCACCGCCGGCAGAGGGCTCCGGAAGTAAGCGGCAGCTCGGACGAACACCGGCCGCACAGCCAGGCGTCCGCGGGCACCGGCTCGCTGCGGCATAAAAAACACCTGTGCGGAAAAACAAGCGACAAAAGGCGCTCGGACAGCGTCGTTTTCATCCGCACACCTCGCCAAGCAGATAGACCAGATTGGTGTATCTGCGGGATTTGCGATGGTTGTCCACCATGTAGCAGACCGTTTCCCGGGAGCCCAGAATGATCAGCAGCTTTTTGGCACGCGTCACGGCGGTATAGAGCAGGCTGCGGTAGTACATCCGGCTTTTCCCCGCCATCAGCGGAAGGATCACCGCGTCGTACTCATTGCCCTGGCTCTTGTGAACGGTAATCGCGTAAGCCAGTTCCAGTTCGTTAGCCATATCAAAGGAATATTCAGCCGTCCGGTCATCAAACCGGACAATGATGGAAGAGGACGGCCTGTTGATCAGATCAATCACGCCGATATCCCCGTTAAAAACGCCCATACCCGCTTCCCCGTCTTCTTTCTCCCACACCAGATCGTAATTGTTTTTGATCTGCATGACCTTATCACCTTCCCGGAAAATAACCGATCCCGCGGTGAATTCTTTTTTTGAGGGATCGGGCGGGTTAATTGCCTGCTGCAAAATCCGGTTCAGCTCCCCCGTGCCGGCCGCGCCTACGCGGGTGGGGGAGATGACCTGAATGTCCCACATCGGGGAGTACCCGTAGCGCTGCGGCAGGCGCCGCACGCACAGATCAGCAGCGGTTGCGGCCATATGGAGCGCGGAACTGTCCGGAAGAAAGAAAAAGTCGTTGTCCCGCGTGTCCATCTGCGGATATTCCCCCGTCACAATCGCGTGCGCGTTGGTAATAATCAGGCTTTGGGCCGCCTGACGGAAAATCTCCGTCAGATGGACGACCGGGAAGCATCCGGAATCAATCAGATCCCCCAGCAGATTCCCCGCGCCGACCGACGGGAGCTGGTCGGGGTCGCCGACCAGGATGAGGCGGCAGGAAAATTTCAGCGCCCGCAGCAGCGATTCAAACAACAGCGTGTCCATCATCGAAGTCTCGTCGATGATGACCGCGTCGCATGGCAGCGGATTTTTCTCATTGCGCTTGAATTTGGTCACCCCCGAGCCGTCCGAAAAATCCACTTCCAGCAGCCGGTGGACCGTTTTCGCCTCGACGCCGGTCAGTTCGCTCATCCGTTTGGCGGCGCGGCCTGTGGGCGCCGCCAGCGACACCTTCTCCCCCCTCTGCCCCAACAGGTGGATCATAGCGGAAATCGCGGTGGTTTTTCCGGTTCCGGGGCCGCCTGTCAGAATCATCACCTGCCGTGAGATCGCCGTAATGATTGCTTTGCGCTGCAAATCCGCGTAAGCAATGCCGTGTTCCTGTTCATGGCGCGCCACAAACTCCTCCGCGGCGGGCAGGTTTTCCGATTCCGCCTGCCCCAGCATCATCGACAGCTTGGAAGCAATGAAACACTCGGCCTCATAATAACGCGGCAGATACACAAACGGCTCCTCCCGCACGTTCAGGCGGACCAGTTCGTTTTTCTCCACCATATCGGCGATGACATCTCCCACCGCATAGCTATCCACGTCGACCAGCTTATGGCCCGTTTCGGCCACTTTCCGTTCGGGCAGACAGACATGGCCGTTTCCGCTGTTGTGGCGCAGGATATACAGAACGCCCGCGGAAATCCTTTCGTAGCAGTCCGGCGCAAGCCCGTTTTTTACGGCGATCTGGTCGGCCAGCTCAAAGGGCACGCCAATTTCGTCACAGCACAGGATAAATGGATTCTTTGAAACCTTTTCCTGCGCGGAAACGCCGAACTTTTTCCATATCCTGATCGCGTAGGACGCGGAAATCCCAAATTGGTTCAAAAAAATCATCACGGTACGGATGCCAAACAGCTTTCCATATTCCCCGGCAATCTGCTGCGCCTTTTTCGGGGAAATTCCGTCGATCTCCGCCAGTTTTTCCGGCGTCTGCTCGATTACGGCCAGGGTATCGTCGCCGAATTTCCCCACCATTTTTTTTGCAAGGACCGGGCCAACGCCCTTGATTGCTCCGGAGGACAAATAAGACGCGATCGCCGAGGCGGTGGCGGGCATCAGCCGCTCGTAAATCTGGGCCTTCAGCTGAAGCCCGTATTTCGCGTGGGTGGAATAGGTTCCGGTTACAATCAGCGTCTCACCCACCGCGATATCGGCAAATTCCCCGACCACCGTCACCAGTTCTGAATCCGTCGCCATTTCCAAAACGGTGAAGCCGGTTTCCGTGCTGTGGAACACAATCGATTCCACGCTTCCCTCCAGTCTGTACAGGTCTGCGCCGTTCATCCGTTACACCGTCCTTCATTTGCTTTAACCGTTTTATTATAATGCATTGCGTTCCGGTTTGCAACGCCGCCTCTAAACCTTCATCAGCGCGAGCAGTTCTTCCGGCGTGTGCGCAAACAGCGCGCCGGTGCTTTTTGTAAGCTGTTCGCAGGCCTTGATTTCCTCTTCGTTCAGCCCCGCGTTGTAAAGCACATAGATTTGACGGCTGGGGTTGGCTTCCCACTGCATGCAGGCATACAGCAGGGACATCTGGTCTCCGGTATTTTTCCCTTCCCCACCGATTGGGATCACCTTGTAAACACGGTTGGATTTGCGGCTGTAACGGACGGCAGCCCATGTGCACAACTGAACCAAACCAACACACGCCAACAGCGCAACCGCTACCCAGATCAACACATCCAACATAAAAATCACCTCGAAGTATCCTATGCTTCGAGGTGAAAAAGTGTTATGATTTTTGCATTTTTATTTTAAAGCGGCCAAAATAGCGCCGGTTTTATCTGTTTTTTCCCAACTGACGCCCAAATCTTCCCTTCCCATATGGCCGTATGCCGCAAGCTGGCGGTAGATCGGCCGGCGCAGGTCGAGATTCTTGATAATCATGGCCGGGCGCAGGTCGAACACCTTGTCGACCGCCTGCGCAAGCCGCTCGTCGCTGACAGTCCCTGTTCCGAAAGTGTTGACATTGACAGAAACCGGGCGCGCCACTCCGATGGCGTATGCCACCTGCACTTCACAGCGTTTTGCCAGCCCTGCGGCGACAATGTTCTTCGCTACGTGCCGCGCCGCGTAAGCGGCGGAACGGTCCACCTTGGTCGGGTCTTTTCCGGAGAACGCCCCGCCTCCATGGCGTCCGAAGCCGCCGTAGGTATCAACAATGATCTTGCGTCCCGTCAGGCCGCTGTCCCCCTGAGGGCCGCCGATCACGAACCGGCCGGTGGGATTCACAAAGATTTTCGTGCGGTCATCCATCAGCCCTTCCGGGATGATTTCGCGGATGACCTGCTGCAAAATGTCCCCGCGGATTTGTTCCAGCGGGATTTCCGGCGAATGCTGATTGGAAATAACAATTGTATCGACCCGGACAGGGCTGTCATTTTCATATTCCACCGTCACCTGCGTTTTGCCGTCCGGACGGAGATACCCGAGTGTGCCGTCCCTGCGCACCTTTGTCAGCTGCCTTGCCAGCTTATGGGCAAGGGAAATCGGCATCGGCATCAGCTCCGGGGTTTCGTCCGAAGCATAGCCGAACATCATCCCCTGATCCCCGGCGCCGGTTGAAAAGGCTTCATCCTTCTGCCCTTCCCTGATTTCCAGTGCGTCATTTACCCCCTGCGCAATATCGCCGGACTGCTCGTGAATGCTGGTGAGCACCGCGCAGGTCTCGGAGTCGAAGCCGAATTTTGCGCGGTCATATCCGATCTCGTGGATAACGCTGCGCGCGAGCGTCGGGATATCCACATAGCATTTGGTGGAGATTTCCCCCATGATCATCACCATGCCGGTGGTAACGGCAGTTTCACACGCCACACGGGCGGTAGGGTCCTGCTCAATAATCGCATCCAGCACGGCATCGGAAATCTGGTCGCAGATTTTATCAGGATGCCCTTCTGTTACGGATTCGGATGTAAAAAGATATTTTCCCATTGATGTTCTCCTTTACTTTTGCTGGCGGCACGTTCGGCTTCTAGCGCAGCGCCGCGACAATGCTGTCCCCGACAGCGTTGGCTGTTTTGAAGATGCCTTCGCGCGAAGTCAGGTCATCGTACTCGACCGCGTTGGTCAAAAATCCCATTTCGACCAGTACAGACGGCGCAAAACTGTTCATGGTCACGCGATAGTTGGAAAACAGCGCGCCGCGGTTTTTTCTGCCCGTATAACCTGCCACATTGCTGGAAAGGTTTGACGCAAAGTTTTTCGCAATTCCCTCATAATAGAACACCTCCGCGCCGGAAGCGGTGTTGGAGTTCTGCTCATAGCCGATGCTGTTGCAGTGCAGGGAAATAAAGAAATCGGCATAGACGTTCTGCGTCATGGTCATGCGGTCGTTCATGGACAGGTCCATATCCTTGGGGCGCAGCTGCAAAACGGTCGCTCCCAGCGATTCGAGCCGTTTCTGGACGGCGATGGCTGTCGCAAGCGTGATGTCTTTTTCCATTGCGCCCGCGGTGCCGGGAATCCCGATCGCGCCCGGGTCCGTACCGCCATGGCCCGCGTCCAGCGCAACCGTGATGCCCGCGAGCGGTTTTCCGCCCGAGGACAGGGACGGCGCGTATTTCGAATAGATCGTGGTGACACCGTTGCTGTATTTAATATCATATCCCCAGAGCGCCCGTTTCCCTGAGAGGGTAAACACAATCGTCGTCGCGCCGTCTTTTTCCGTTACAGAAACGCCGGAAAATAATTTGCTTTTCGCGACTGAGATTTTCTGAACCCCTGTTGTATGGAACAGCTTCACAGTCAGTTTGTCGCTTTCCTGCACCGCGCGGAAAAACGGGGCGCTGGTGCCGGTCAGGACAAGCTGCTCGCCTTTCTGCCCGATTTCATAGGAGGCGCCGCTGATCCGGTTGCTGACAGCCACTTTCCCGGCCAGCGGGATGACGGAATCCTTGGGAATCCAGCCGCCGGAGGAAAGCTGATAGCTTGTGCTGCCGATGTCCGTTACATAATCCACGGCGCCGAGGCGGGCGGTTTCGATGAACGCGCTGCGCGCGTGGTCTTTATAAATACTTGCCGCATTGTTTTTGACCTTTACAACAAGGCTGGCATTGCCTTTCGGGGCGATAAAGACACTCCCCGCAGACTGATACTGTGTAGTTTTTCCGTTATAGGTCAGCGTATAAGTGACGGGGCCGATATTTTTTGTGGCGGAAACGTTGCCCGCGGTTGTGCTTCCGGTGAATGAAGCGGGGACCCCCGCCTTTTGGGTAGCCGCGGCCTGTTTCATCGTCACCTTGCGCCCGCCGACCGTAGCGGTCACCGACGCGCCGGACGGGGCCACGCAGGAGAGGTTGATCGTACTGCCGGAAAAAGTCGCGCAGTCAAAAGACGGCGCCATGCTGCTGACCACCGAAGTAGTCGGGGCAAACGCGGCGTTTCCTTTCGTGATGGTGACCGTTGCGGCAACATTCCCCTGCCGGAATGTATAGACGTTCTTTCCCGGATCCAAAGCCACATAGACGCCGAAGCTTCCGCGCGAACCGCGCGTCGTCACCGTCTCGCCGTTCATTGTCAGGCTCTGCCCGGGATCGGAGTCACCCGTAATGAAAAAGGCGGAGGCTGTCGTCGTGATATCTGCCGACGGCCTGGTAACGGTCAGCTTCGCCGGGACTTTCAGATTGACGTGGCTGACAATCGCGTCAAAATCATTATATCCTGTTTTCGCCATCGTGACTGTGCCGATTCCCGCGCAAACCGAGGCCGCTACAGCCAGGCTTACCGTTTTTTTCATCCATACTTTTAAATCCATACTGCTGCCCCATCTCGTTATATATTTTTTATATTGTGTTATTTTTGTCGATTTTTACTGCAAAATTTGTCAGTCCCAATTAAAAATGCGCCCGGCGATAATTCCGAGCGCGTTTCTCATCCTCATCTGTCGGTCATACCGCAGGATTTAGCACCTTGCAATGCAGGTTGCCGGGTTTCACAGGGCCTGTCCCTCCGCCACTCTTTATAAGGTAGGTAAATATTCACTTTTTAAGTATATTTTACATGATCCGGCGGAGGTTGTCAAGAACCCCCTGCAAATTTCCGCCAAAACAATTCCCAAACAGTTTTACTTATGCAGCAGCGGCGATACTCTTTTGTAAAGCAGGAGCGTGACGGCCGCAGTCATGACTCCTTTGAGCAGATTGAATGGGACAACCGCAAGGAGGATAAACGATCTCATATCGGTAATGCCGGCGTTCACTTTGCTTCCCATCTCAACCAGCGCGGACAGCGGCATCCCGAAAGCCCCCGCATAAACAGGCAGCAGCACATACGCGTTGAACAGCGCTCCGATCGCGGCCATCAGGATGGTACCGGCAACCATTCCGGCAACCGCAGTTTTGACCGATTTTTTAGAACGATAGATGAGCGCGGCCGGCACAACAAGGGAGCATCCAATCAGAAAATTGGCGAATTCGCCGACCCCCGCGGTGATCGTGCCGTTAATCAGCAGGTTCAAAATGATCTTGACCGCCTCGATTATGACTCCCGCGAGAGGCCCCATGGCAAATGCGCCGATCAGCACAGCCACTTCGCTTAAATCAATTTCATAAAAAGACGGGGCAAACCAGAGTGGAATTTCAAACAGCATGAGCAGGGTGGCCGATGCCGCCAGCAGCGCGATTTTTACCAGGTTCCTGACATTGACCTTTCTGGTGGATGTCCGTTTGTTTGAGATTGCTTCCATAACCTCTTCCTCCATTGAGGTCTGTTGTTGGGAAATGAAAAAGCCCCCGAACCTCTCGGTTCAAGGGCGTTGCGTCTCGTCGGAATCCATCCGTGCGGATACGCAGTTTCTTTCATCCGGACTGTACCGTTGGTATGGGAGTCGCACCCATTCGGCCGATGGCAATCGGTTCGCGGACTATACCGCCAGTGGGGAATCGCACCCCGCCCTGAAACAGACGTTTATTTATTTCTTCTATTATAAGCAGAATTGCGTAAAATGTCAATACGCAAAGAAAGCCTGTCAAAAGACAGGCTTTCCTGTAATCCCGTATCAGAAAAAATTAAGCATTGACCTTGGTAACAACGCCGGAACCAACGGTACGTCCGCCTTCACGGATAGCGAAACGGAGGCCCTCTTCGATGGCGATTTCAGTGATCAGTTCCACATCCATCTCAACGTTATCGCCAGGCATGCACATCTCAACGCCTTCCGGCAGAGAAACGACACCGGTAACGTCAGTCGTTCTGAAATAGAACTGCGGTCTGTAGTTGTTGAAGAACGGAGTATGACGGCCGCCTTCTTCCTTCTTCAGAACGTAAACCTGTCCGTGGAACTTGGTGTGAGGATGAATGGAGCCGGGTTTGCACAGAACCTGTCCGCGCTCAATTTCAGTTCTCTGAATACCGCGGAGCAGAGCACCGATGTTGTCGCCAGCCTCAGCATAGTCGAGGATCTTGCGGAACATTTCGATACCGGTAACAACCGTTTTCTTCTTTTCTTCAGAAAGGCCGACAATTTCAACTTCGTCGCCGGTCTTCAGCTGTCCGCGCTCAACACGGCCGGTGGCAACAGTACCACGTCCAGTGATGGTGAAGACGTCTTCAACAGGCATCAGGAACGGCAGGTCAGCTTTTCTTTCCGGAGTCGGAATATAGGAATCAACAGCATCCATCAGTTCCAGCAGCGGCTTGTAGACATCATCATTAGGATCTTTGCTGGCGGATTCCAAAGCCTGAAGAGCAGAACCCTTGATGATGGGCACATCGTCGCCCGGGAACTCGTAGCTGGAGAGCAGCTCACGGATTTCCATTTCAACCAGTTCGAGCAGCTCAGGATCGTCAACCTGGTCAACCTTGTTCATGAAAACAACAATATACGGAACGCCAACCTGACGGGCAAGCAGGATATGCTCACGGGTCTGGGGCATCGGGCCGTCAGCCGCGGAAACGACCAGGATCGCGCCGTCCATCTGCGCGGCGCCGGTGATCATGTTCTTGACATAGTCGGCATGTCCCGGGCAGTCAACATGGGCATAGTGGCGATTATCGGTTTCATACTCAACGTGAGCGGTATTGATGGTGATGCCGCGCTCTCTTTCTTCAGGGGCCTTATCGATCATGTCATAAGCCTCGAACTGGGCCTGTCCCTTCATCGCGAGAACTTTGGTGATCGCAGCGGTCAGTGTGGTTTTACCGTGGTCTACGTGACCGATGGTGCCGATGTTTACATGGGGCTTGTTTCTTTCAAAATGTGCCTTTGCCATCGAAAATTTCCTCCCTTATCATACATAATTTTAATTTTTAAGGAATTCGGGGCGCCCTTCCAAAAGATGAAAATTCAGGGGCCGGCCCCGTTATAGTTTGTATTTTATCAAGTTGCAGGAAAAATTGCAAGCATTATTCATCGGTCTTGCCTTTGCTGCTGATAATTTTTTCTGCAATTGACTTCGGAACCTCAATATAGTGACTGGGCTCCATTGTATAGTTGCCGCGGCCCTGCGTTTTGGAACGCAGATCGTTGGAATAACCGAACATTTCGGACAGCGGAACGAACGCGCGGATCTCCTGCGCGCCAAAGACCGATTCCATGCCCTGGATCTGTCCGCGACGGCTGTTCAGGTCGCCGATCACGTCGCCCATATAGTCCTCCGGCGTGTTGACGCTTACACGCATGATCGGCTCGAGAAGAACCGGGTCAGCTTTCTGCATCGCCATCTTGAACGCCATCGAAGCGGCAATCTTAAATGCCATTTCGGAGGAGTCGACTTCATGGTAAGAACCGTCGTACAGCGTAACCTTTACGTCAACTACGGGGAACCCGGCCAGGATGCCGGCCTGCATTGCGCCCTGAATACCCTGGTCGATAGGCCCGATGTATTCCTTGGGGATCGCGCCGCCGACAATGGCATTGATAAACTCATAGCCCTTGCCGCTCTCGTTCGGCTCAATCTTGATCTTAACGTGACCGTACTGGCCTTTACCGCCTGACTGACGGGCGTATTTGTGGTCAACGTCGGCCAGTTTGCGGATGGTTTCCTTGTAGGCAACCTGCGGCTTGCCGACATTCGCCTCTACCTTGAACTCACGCATCAGACGGTCGACAATGATCTCCAGATGGAGCTCGCCCATGCCGGCGATAATCGTCTGACCGGTTTCCGGATTGGTATAGGTTCTGAAGGTCGGGTCTTCTTCTGCAAGCTTGGAAAGCCCGATTGCCATCTTCTCCTGGCCGGCCTTTGTTTTCGGCTCGATCGCCAGATCGATGACAGGCTCGGGGAACTCCATGGACTCCAGAATGATCGGATGCTTGGGGTCACAGAGCGTATCGCCGGTGGTGGTGTTTTTCAGGCCAACCGCGGCATAGATGTCGCCCGCATAGCACACATCGATATCTTTTCTGTGGTTCGCATGCATCTGCAGGATACGTCCCATACGCTCCGTATTGCTTTTGTTGGCATTATATACGGAAGCGCCCGCTTCAATGGTACCCGAGTAGACGCGGAAGAAACAGAGCTTTCCGACATAGGGGTCGGTGGCAATCTTGAACGCCAGTGCCGCGAACGGCGCGTTGTCGCTCGAAGGCCGGATTTCCTCTTCGTCAGTATCAGGGTTCATCCCCCTGATATCCGCAACATCGGTCGGAGCGGGCATATAGTCCACAACAGCGTCCAACAGCTTCTGCACACCCTTGTTTTTATAGGATGTACCGCAGCAGACCGGCACCATCTTATTGGCAATGGTGGATTTGCGGATCACGGCTTTGATCTCTTCAACCGTGATTTCCTCGCCGCCCAGGTATTTTTCCATCAGGGCCTCATCCTGCTCGGCAAGATGTTCCAGCAATTCCTCATGATACTTCTGAGCAGTCTCCATCATATCTTCCGGAATTGCTTCCTCGCGCATGTCTTTGCCCATGTCATCATAATAGATGTCGGCTTTCATTTCCACAAGGTCGATAATCCCTCTGAAGAAAGCTTCCGCGCCGATCGGCAGCTGGATGGGAACAGCATTGCACTTCAGGCGCTGCTTCATCATGCTGATCACGCGGTAGAAATCCGCGCCCATGATGTCCATCTTGTTGACATAGCCCATACGCGGGACATTGTATTTGTTCGCCTGACGCCATACGGTTTCAGACTGAGGCTCAACACCGCCCTTTGCACAGAAAACCGTTACCGAGCCGTCGAGCACTTTCAGCGAGCGCTCGACCTCCACAGTAAAGTCAACGTGTCCGGGGGTATCGATGATATTGATTCGGTGGCCTTTCCAGTAGGCGGTGGTAGCAGCGGAGGTAATGGTAATACCCCTCTCCTGCTCCTGCGCCATCCAGTCCATTGTCGCCGCGCCCTCATGCACCTCGCCGATCTTATGGTTGATACCTGTATAGTACAGGATACGCTCGGTCGTGGTGGTTTTGCCGGCGTCAATGTGGGCCATTATGCCGATATTACGTGTAAGCTCCAAAGAGACGTCTCTTGGCATAGTGTCCTCCCTTTTGATACTCCGACGCCTAGACAGCCAGGGGCTGGCGTCGCCGGTTGAAATAAATGCTCAGCATCCGGTTGCGGCAGCTCCAAAAGCAGCAGACTACCATCTGTAATGTTCAAACGCCTTGTTGGCCTCCGCCATTTTGTGGGTATCTTCGCGCTTCTTCACTGCTCCGCCGGTCTGGTTGAGAGAATCCATGATTTCACCTGCAAGGCGCTCTTTCATGGTCTTCTCTCCGCGGTTCCTGGAATAGGTGGTGATCCAGCGCAGACCCAATGTCTGGCGCCGTTCCGGACGCACCTCCATAGGAACCTGGTAGGTAGCGCCGCCGACACGGCGGGCTTTTACCTCTAACACAGGCATGATATTCTCCATGGACTGCTCGAAAGCTTCCAGGGGATCCTTGCCCGTTTTTTCCTTGACGATATCGAATGCACCATATACAATTTTCTGTGCGACACCTTTTTTGCCATCATACATGATGTTGTTAATCAGGCGTGTAACCAGTTTGGAATTGTACAGTGGATCTGGCAAAACATCACGTTTTGCGATACGACCTCTTCTTGGCACTTCGCTTCCCTCCTTCACAATTATAATGAATTCATTGGTACTCGAAAGTGACAAAACTTTCGTCTGTGCCAAAAACAAGTCTACTATATAGTAGCCTGAAATTGGCAGAATAATCGAAAAGTTTTATTACTTCTTGGCACCAGCCTTAGGACGTTTTGCCCCGTATTTGGATCTTGCCTGCATTCTCTTCGCTACGCCCTGCGCATCGAGGGTACCACGGATAATGTGGTAACGAACACCGGGAAGGTCCTTAACGCGTCCGCCGCGGATCAGCACAACGCTATGCTCCTGCAGGTTGTGTCCGATACCGGGAATATAAGCTGTTGCCTCGATTCCGTTGGACAATCTAACCCTTGCAACTTTTCTGAGCGCAGAGTTCGGCTTTTTCGGGGTGGAAGTTCTGATGGCTGTGCAGACTCCTCTTTTTTGCGGGGAATTCTGATCAATCGAAACTCTTTTTTTGGAGTTCCATCCTTTCAGAAGCGCGGGAGCTGTCGATTTCTTCACCAGGACCTCTCTGCCCTTACGTACGAGCTGGTTAAAGGTTGGCATATTGCACCTCCTTACATGATTGTTCGGCCTTCCGGCCTTTATTTATTTCAAAGGGGCAAAGCGGAATGCTCCGCCCCGCCGAAATCAGGGAACGGGACGCTGCCCCCAGGGCAGCCTCACAGGCTCTAATTATATCTCGTGCAGAGTCAAATTGTCAATACATACAGACTGATTTTACATGTTTTGTACGATTACACAATGACATTTTACGCATTCGACGCTTCATCATTCTCTACATCAAGGTCGCTGATGAAATCATAATCGTCTTTATCGGAACGGCTGCCGCTTGTACTGTCAATCTCCAGCGTATCATAATCCACCGTACCTGTGCCTGCGGGAACCAGCTTGCCGATAATGACGTTCTCTTTCAACCCCATGAGGTGGTCGATTTTGCCTTTGATGGCCGCTTCCGTCAGGACACGAGTGGTCTCCTGGAAGGAAGCCGCCGACATAAACGACTCCGTCGCAAGGGAGGCTTTGGTAATACCGAGCAGCACCGGAATTCCCTCCGCGGGACGGCGGCTGCCGCCATCCCTTGCGTTCAGCTCGCTGATTTCATTATTGATATGCAGAAGCTCGCCTTTTTCGATGTTTGCGCCTGTAATGAGCGAGGTGTCCCCGCCGTCAACAATTTTCACCTTGCGCATCATCTGGCGGACAATGACCTCGATGTGCTTGTCGTTGATGTCAACACCCTGCGTACGGTAGGTCCTCTGCACTTCCTTGATCAGGTAATCCTGTACGGCAAGATGGCCGCTGACAGTCAGAATCTCATTCGGTTCCACAGAGCCTTCGGTGATCAGGTCGCCTTTCTTCACAGTATCGCCGGCGGAAACGCGCAGCGTAGAACCATAGACCACCTGCCGCTCGAAACGTTCGCCGTCCTCCGCCGTAACAACCACAAAGTCGCCGCCCTTCTGGTCCTTCTCGAAGGAAACCACGCCGTCGAAATGGGAGATGATCGCGCTGTTTTTCGGCTTTCTGGCTTCAAACAGCTCCTCGACGCGGGGAAGACCCTGTGTAATGTCCGCGGCCGACGCGATGCCGCCGGTGTGGAACGTTCTCATGGTAAGCTGCGTACCAGGCTCGCCGATCGACTGCGCCGCGATGATGCCCACCGCCTCGCCGACACCGACCGGCTGTCCGTTTGCTAGATTGGCGCCGTAGCATTTCGAGCAGACCCCGATCTTGGATTCGCAGTTGAGCGGTGTGCGGATCTTGATTTCCGTATATCCCGCATCCTTGATTTTCTTGGCGTCCGCCTCGTTCATCATCTTGTCGCGGCTGACCAGCACCTCGCCGGTCTTCGGGTCAACGACGTCGTCCGCCACATATCTGCCGATCATGCGCTCCGCAAAATCCTCGATGACACGGCCGCTGTCCACGATATCGCAAACGACAAGGCCTTCGTGCGTACCGCAGTCGTGCTCACGGATGATGACATCCTGCGAAACGTCGACCAGGCGGCGGGTCAGATAACCGGAGTCTGCCGTTCTCAGCGCGGTATCGGCCAGGCCTTTGCGGGCGCCTCGGGAGGACTGGAAGTATTCCAAAATATTGAGGCCTTCGCGATAGTTGGATTTAATCGGGATTTCAATCGCGCGTCCGGAAGTGTTGGCAATCAGCCCGCGCATACCGGCAAGCTGTCTGATCTGGTCCATGGAACCACGGGCCCCGGAATCCGCCATCATATAAATCGGATTGCGCTCTCCAAACGTCTTGCTCAGGGCATCCTTAACCTTGGCGGAGCAGTCGTTCCAGGTTGTAACCACGCGCTCATAGCGGACTTCATCAGAAATAAATCCGCGGTCGTACTGGCGTTTGATCGCGTCTACCTTTTTGTCGGCCTCGGCGATGAACTCCGCTTTTTCCGGCGGAATCAGGGCATCGGATACCGCAACGGTGATCGCGCCCTTTGTGGAATACTTAAAGCCCTGCGCCTTAACACGGTCGAGAACCTCGGCGGTTCTCGCGGTTCCATAGGTGCGGATGCATTTATCGATAATTTTTCCAAGCTCCTTTTTGCGGACAAGGAAGCTGATTTCAAGGTCGAAAGCATGTTCCGGATCGCTTCTGTCGACATAGCCCAAATCCTGCGGAATCGGGTCATTAAAGATGATCCTGCCGACCGTGGTGTCAACAATGCGCGAAACGCGCTCATCGCCCACCTGTTTGGTAATGCGCACTTTAATCGGAGCGTGCAGGCCGGCAGCGCCGGACTGGTAAGCCATTATAGCCTCGTTGAAGTCGCGGAACACCTTGCCCGCGCCAATCTCATCCTCACGCACCATAGTAAGATAGTAGGAACCCAGCACCATGTCCTGCGTCGGAACCGTCACCGGCTTGCCGTCGGAAGGCTTGAGCAGGTTGTTGGCGGCAAGCATCAGGAAGCGGGCTTCCGCCTGCGCCTCGGCGGACAGCGGAACATGAACGGCCATCTGGTCGCCGTCGAAATCCGCATTGTACGCGGTGCAGGCAAGCGGGTGCAGCTTCAGCGCGCGGCCCTCGACAAGGACCGGCTCGAATGCCTGGATACCAAGCCTGTGCAGGGTAGGCGCGCGGTTCAGCAGCACGGGGTGGTCCTTGATGACCACTTCCAGGC
>JAEXAZ010000109.1 GCA_023394255.1 Bacillota bacterium
TTTCATTTCCGTACATCGACTTGTCATAGACCATTTCGCCCAGCAGCATCTCGGGGTGGCTGAGAAAATATTCGTTGACCGGCACGCCGTTTGCATCTCTGCCGACAAACAGCCATTCCGGTTCCTCCGTGGTCATCATCTCCCGCTTCTGTAAAAAGAGGATGTCCGTGGTGACTTCGGTATTGGCTGTTTCCAGAAAAGCATTGTTGGGGAGCCGGATAGCGCCGATGAGATCTGCGCGTTTGGCAAGATACCGGCGCAGCGTGGAGTTTTCTTTATCCAGCGTACCTTTTGTGGTGACAAAGATCACGAACCCGCCCGGCCGGACTTTATCGATCGCTTTGGCAAAGAAATAATCATGAATGAGGAAGTGATAACTGTCATACCTTACGTCTGCGAGCTGGTAGTTGCCGAACGGGACGTTTCCAATTGCAGCGTCGTAAGAATCGTCCTGCAAGTCTGTCGATTCAAACCCTTGAATCCGAATGTCTGCTTTCTGATAGAGCTGCTTTGCAATGCGGCCGCTGACGCTGTCCAGCTCCACGCCGGTGAGTCTGCTGGTTTGCAGCTGCTCCGGCAGCTGCCCGAAGAAGTAGCCGACGCCCACGGACGGCTCCAGCATCCTGCCGCCGGAAAAGCCGAACTGTCCCAGCGCGGCATATACCGCGTCGATCACCTCCGGGGATGTGTAGTGCGCGTTGGGCGTTGAGGCGCGGGCGCTCTTATATTCGTCCTCATCCAACAGGGAGGAAAGCTCCGCATATTCGTTTGCCCAGCCGGTGTTGTCCGTGTCGAACGCCTGCGGGATGCCGCCCCACCCGCAATACCCGGCCAGCTCCTGCTGTTCCTCCTGTGTCGCCAGCCTGCCGTCTGCTTCAATCTGCTTGAGCAGCCGGATAGCGCGCACATTTGCCTGGTACTTTGCTTTCGGCCCGCCGGTGGGACGGTCGCTGGAATAACGGTAGTTCTGCCGGGTAACCGGCGCTTCGGGGATTGCTTCAAGGATTTCATCCGGCAGCTCTGTGCCAAATTCGACGTCAGCTTTTCTCTCAATGGAGTCTGCCCCAAGATAAAGGACGATTTCCCGAAGCTTCACCTCATCTTTCTGCGAGGTTTGTTTTGTTTGTTCGTTTTCCGGCTGATGATAGTCGCCTTTAGCGATTAAGTCGTCTATGCGGGCGGCAACTTCATCCGGCAATTCTGCATCTAGTTCGACATAATGCTTTTCACCGCCAGCAGCACTTTCTATGGTAATGGTATCCCCATTGCGAGAAATGACGGCACCTTGAAGTGGTTTCTGATTCTCCTGCGGAGCTTCTGCTTGCCCCAGAGGCCGATGCAACGAAAAAGGAGCGGCTTGTTCTGCCGCTCCAAAAAGATTTAATTGTTCGGGAACAGTTCGCTCTGCACGATCTCGTTCGCCGTATCCTGTATCTGCTGGTTGTACTGAACCATCTTGAGAAAGTCTGCGTCCTTCGGCGGCGGGGTCTGCTGTTTGAACTGTTCCTGTATCCGCTCCGACTTCTCCCAGCACTCGTTGTTCGTCTTTTGCAGGTACTCCAGCAGCTTGCCCTGTGTAAGCAGCTCCTGGCACCGCTCCGGCTGTTCCTCCAGCAGCCAGCTCTCCATCAGGGAGCCGAACCTGCCGATTTCCGTATTCTGATAATCCCCGGCCAGCTGCGGATAAAATAAGTTGTCGCTGCCCAGCAGATAAGGGATACCATTGTTGACTTCCATCTCGATTTTCACGGGGGATGCTCCTTTCAATCTGTAACAATACTTTTGTCATTGCCTTTGATACCAGTTTACCAGTTTCTTCATATTGGTCAATATTCCTCAGGTGGATTTTACCCAGCGGGATATTCTCCAAATTGCATCCGGCGCGGCTGTATACCGCATACCGGACAAGTTTCCGCGCGTAGTCCGGGGCGTTTAACCCCTGCAGAGCTTCCTCCGCCATTCGGTCCAGCCGGTGTTCCAAATCTGTGCCGCCATTGTCTATCTGCCAGTACAGTGGCAGCGTGTTATCCACCCCGGTGGTGTCCGAGACATCGAACAGGCTGGCGATGTTTTCCCCTTTGTCGTCCAGCACCAGAATGGCATGGTTACGAGGTTTGATGCGGCGGTGCATCCGCTCTTCCCATATTGTTTTGGCTGCGACCGCCGTCGCGTCCGGCCGCTGAGCGAAAATGAGCACCTGCCTTTCGAAATCGTACTTGTATAGTCTCCCGCAAAAAGAAAGGAACTCTCTCATCGTTTCCTCATTGCTGATGATTCGAAAGAGCGTCCCCCTGTACAACTGCAGGATACCTGATGTGTTCTGAAACTTCATTGTTGTTTTCTGTTCCTCCTTATTTGCTAATAAAAGAATTTATCTTTGAATACCTCCTCAAACAAATCCATCTTATCATATTTCTGAGTCCAGTACTGTTTTAGGTTCAGAATAACAATCGATATACACGATAGTCCTATAAACGGAAGTAATACACCTGTCAGCGCAACCAGTAACCGAGTTAAACTATAACCCCCTATCGTCATTTCTTCGTACAATTGCCAAATATAGTTTGATGATTCGGGGGTTATCTTTGAGAAAAACGAAAAAATATCCTTATCGGATACGAGTGATA
The DNA here is from genome assembly GCA_023394255.1 of Bacillota bacterium. Taxonomy (GTDB): domain Bacteria; phylum Bacillota; class Clostridia; order Oscillospirales; family Ruminococcaceae; genus Anaerotruncus. The sequence continues at coordinate 2,628 of JAEXAZ010000109.1, forward strand.
TATAATATGATAATAAGGTAAAAACAAAAGCGTTTAATCCAGAGATAATTTCATTTGCAAGCTTTGCCACTTGAGTTTCCGCTAGCAATGAAAAACTTATCCAAAAAAAGAGTAAATAATTAACCAGTGTTTGAAATACAGATCAGTTTTTCCTGCCGCAAAATATAGGAAGCTTATATCGACTATTGCTGCAACTATTACATTTACAATTAAAAGCAGGCAAGTACAGCCACATAGACTTTGACATGCCCTATATAACACCGCAGGAACAACATCGAGTGATAACAATATGAGAATTGTAATTCCTAAAGAAGCCGCAAGATTTGAAAGGGGTTCAATAAAAAATGACGCCATAAATAACAAAAATAGCCCTATAAAAACCAGTGTAACTTTTCTATGATGTTCTTCGTTTAACACTTCAATAAAAAGCACATAACCTTTTAAAATCCTAAATAATTTTAAATAAAACAAAAAAACAATAGCGAATAAATCAACAATCTTCTTATGACATAATGATAACGTTGACATCAATTTCACCTCAGTGAAATTATATCATGAATACTTCAATAATACGCTAAAGAAAAAAACTCCGGGTATCAAAATTAACAGTATAGGGAACTTTAAACATATCGCAATATATAATGCCAAGAGATTGATGTCTCTGCAGAGCCAGTTCGTAGGTGTTTTTGTTATCAAAACCAAGTTATATAGAAACATGATACTCCAAAGTAAATACAGCATCAGTAAATTCGGAGGGGTAAGATGCCATTTCATCAGCAGCGAATTTAACAGCATTCCTATAGGGCTAAGGTTGTCAATATGTAGATAAAAATAGGATAGCGGATGATGAAATATAATGATCACCAATACAATAAAAGAAAAAAATATATTCATATCTGATTTCTGATAGTCAGTAAAAATATTGACAAAACTGACCAGATAATAGACCAGAACACTTAAAATAATCCAATTCACTCTAAACACCCCAAACAAAAAAGGCGTTAAGCAAACCGCCTAACGCCTTTGATACAATATTCTTTTTTACTTTGCCATCTTTAAAGCCGCTATATCCTGCCAGTTATTCGCGGTAGCCATCTCCACGGTGGTAAGGCTTCGTTTCAGGCCGACCAGCTCGCCTTTAATATACGCAATGTCAACCTGCATCGCGTCATGCTCCGCCTTGTTGACCTCAGAATGTTCCCGGAGCGCACGCAGAATCTGCGTATTTTCCTGTGTCTGCGTTTTAAGGGAAAGGATATCATCTTGAATAGGCTCTAACTTTTCCTGTAGTTTTGAATCCAGCAAATTTTCTATTGCCTTTAACAGTTCTGCTTCGTTCATAATTCAGCCCTCCTGCATCTGTGTTTTATTATACCGGGTTGTCGGTCCGGTTGCAAGCGAAACAAGACTATTTTTGCTCCGCGCACCGGCTGCACAAATCCGTATCCGCCCAGTAGCACCCGCCGATGCAGGCGTTATCCTGTGTACAGCCGCAAACCCTGCAGATCTGTTCGCTCCGGGCACGATTCAGCAGATTGTCCTGCCAGTGATCCGGAAGATCACCGCCGTCATCCTGCGCCGGACTGCCTATGGAATCTTCCAGCATGCGGCAGGCAAGAGCAAATGCCTTTTGCAGCACGGCATTTTTGACCAGCAGCTGTTCCGTTTGCGACCCGACAAAGGTATTGACCTCATGAACCTGTTTGGGTAATAGGCCGGTTTCCTCATATGAGGAAAGGCGGTTTAGCGCATTTGTTACCCGATTCATTTCTTTAAATCCGATATACCGCTGTAACTCTGCGCTGTCCACCCCGATGATGTCGGCATTGCCGAATTCATCGCGTTCCGTCAATCTTTTCATGATATTCACTCCTACGCCTCATGGCGTCCTTCGAAATATTGTTTCAGAATCTCCATAATCTCCTTTTCGATTTCCTTGGCCTTTTTGCCGGGGAAGTATTGCTGCAAAGCAGTTGTTCGCAGTTTGACCGGTGTCTTCTCTTTCGGCTCTTTCGGCGGCTTTGACAGCAAAGAAATAATCTTATCCCGCGTCAGGTCGCCGCTATCGCTTTTAGCCCGGAGCAGCTCCGCAGCTTTCAGGTCAATCTTCGTATGATATGCCTCGATGTACTCAAGAAGCCGTGACTGCGTTTCTTCGTTGAGATAAGATAATTCAACACCGGCCCTTAAAGGAAGATCATTACTATCGACCGCGGACAAAAGTTCTGGAGTGAGAGAGGTAAGGCGGACAAAACGGAAAATATTTGTACGAGAATCATTGTTAATTTTCGCAAGGTTATCTCCAGAATCTAACTTTGTACCCAATGGGTACAAAGTTAGGTCAGATCGCTTCCCTTGCTGCTTTATGGCATCTAATTGCATCTTATAAGCGAAGGCTTTTTCACTGGGGAGCAGCTCCTGACGTTGCAATAAGTTGGAATTGACCAGCACCAGTTGCGCCATGGCATCGTCGAAGTCTTTGACGATGCAGGGGACGGTGAGCAGCCCCGCCAGCTTGCTTGCATTGACACGGTTATGCCCGGCCAGTATCTGATATCCATCCTCCATTGGACGGACAATCACTGGAGAGAGGACGCCGTTTTCTTTGATGTCTTCTGCCAGTTCCAGCAACTTTTCCTCCGAGTACGGCCGGAACGGTTGGTTCGGATATGGAATCAAGGAGCTGATTTCCAGCTCCCTGATGTCTTTTTGGCTGGTTCCTCCCAGCATCATATTGAAAGCTTCTTTCGGCGTCGGGGCCGAGAGCTTACTTTTCAGGTCAATTTTCATGGACATTGGCAACCTCCTCCTAGTTTCCCAGCATCTCATCTACGACAGCCTGATACTCTGCGCCGAGCTTGCTGCTCTTCGTAGCGATCAGGCTTTTCTGTTCATAGGTACTGTTGGTTGCTTCCACGGATCTGCGGATTTTGCTGTGGTAAACCTTATCGCCGTAACGGTCGGTTAAGGCGCTTTCTACCGCCTTAGACATATTGGTGTTGTCAGCCATGGTAAGCAGCACACCCTCAATCTCCAGAGTAGGATTGATGTTTTCCTTAACCATTGCGTAGATCTGCTCCAACTGTTCCAGACCGTCCAGTGCAAATTTCTGCGCCTGCACCGGAATAAGTACACTGTTACTGGCGGTTAATGCGTTGGTTAGGAGGATTCCCAAGCTGGGTAAGCAGTCTATAAGGATGTAATCATAAGCCGCAAATGCATCACCTTTTAAAAGTCGGCGCAGCACCTGTTCCCGGCAGATAACATTTGATAAAAACATATCCGCAGACGCAAGCAAAATGTTGGACGGGATATAGTCAATCCCTTCCGCATTGGTTCGAATGCTCTGCTGAATACTTTCCGGTTTAAGCTGATTGCTGGCGGCCTGTTGAAGCAGCTCGCTGATCGTGGGCAGCTCGTCCAGATCATGCCCGATGTAGTTTGTAAGGTTACCTTGCGGATCGAGGTCAATCACCAGCACTTTTTTGCCAGCCTTTACTAGACCGGCTGCAACATTTAAGGCGGTCGTTGTTTTCCCGACGCCGCCTTTCTGGTTTGCGATTGCTATGATTTTTACGTTTGGCATACACTTTTCCTCCTCAAAAAATAAATAATATAAAAAGAAGCAGGCCATATTGCCTGCTTCTTGGTCTCTTGAAATAACCGCAATCTATGTTATCATTTTAATTAACGAAAATTTTTATGGGGTGAAAAGATGAACAGCTTGGTTATGACAGTAGAGGAATGCGCTCAACAGTTAAAAGTATCTTCAGCAGAAATTATAAACCTTATAAATGGAGGCAACATTAAGGCTAAAACGATTGGCAATGAATATAGAATTTTAACACATAGCTTTTTAAATTATCTAGAAATTATGCCATCATTCAATTATCCCAATCAATTTGTTTTTTCTTATTCAAGCAATAAAACAATGAACACGGTTATGGATGAAGTTATAGAAATCAAAAGGTGCAGTGTTACTAACAACACTTTTGAATGGCTCTGTGGTGTTGGCAATCATATAAGAAAATTTTTGGGAGAAAAATTAATTGGGGAAGTTACTTCAAATGATCTCCAAGAATTCTATATGCATTTAAACAGTAATAATTGCGATCGATTTTTAAGCAAGCGTATGATTATGGCTATTAAAGATCTCATGAATTTCATTTTTAAATATTCGCAAGAACGTAAATACATTTTTGAAAATCCCATGATATCAACAATTAGATTACCAAAATGTAGCATCCCAAATCCTCATAAAAGATTTATGGATTATGATCAAATAAATACGCTATTGAATATGATAAAAGAAAACCCAACATACTTCACAGTAACAAAGCTGCTTGTGATGAGCGGTTTGCGTATTGGAGAAGCATTGGGGTTGTTTTGGGAAGATGTCGATTTCGACAATAATTACATTCATATAAACCATGCTCTTGTAAGGGACTATAAATATGAAAACGATAAAAAGATAGAATTTTATAGGATTGGTAATACTAAAACTCCTGAAAGTGTTCGTGATATTCCAGTACTACCTGAAGTTATACAGCTTCTTCGTGCGTGGAAGCAGTACATTAAGAGTAACATAACCTTACAAAACAAAATAACGCTTAATCATACATCTCACTTAGTTTTCCCAAATAAAAATGGAAAACTTCAAAACATTCACACATTTCGTACAAACTATCGCGTGTATATTAAAAATAGACGCGGAGACTATCTTGATGTATCATTTCATCGTTTAAGGCATTCTTATGGCTCTTTTTTACTGGAGCAAGGAGAAGAGCTTATTACTGTTAGTCGTTTGCTAGGACATAAAACAATTCGCGTTACCGCAGATATTTACTGTACTGTTACAAATAGATTAAAATTGCAAGCAGCTGATAAAACAATAAATATATGGAATAAACTTAATAGTTCCGAGAATGAGCAAAAATCACCTGCTTGACGTGCAGGGGGTCAGCGGTTCGAACCCGTTACCGTCCACCAGGGGTGCTGTTCCGGCAATAGCTGGGGCGGCATTATTTTTTTGCATAAAAAGCGAGGGCTTAAAGACGGGCGGTCAAACATATCTTTAAGCCCTCCTGAAACCGTATGATACCGGCATATCGTTCTTCAGCCTTTATCGGGATCCCCGTCAATGCCAGTTTTTGCTTTTGGCCTTATGATCTGATAAAATTGGTTCTGTGACTGCTTTCATTTTGAGGTATGCCCACGCCCTGCTCCCTGCCGGCGGAAATACATTTTAGCAGCCAGGCCATGTTTCTTCCGAGATTCCTCATCGATTGCAGCCCCTCTTCATCCTGCTTCACTTCATCCGGCGTGTTGCCATGCACCATATTCCAGTAACTGGAAGAGACAACGGGCATTTCGGAAATCGTAAAATATTTGTTCAGGACATCAAGGGAAGCGGTTGTTCCTGCACGTCTCGCTGAAGCAACTGCCGCCCCGGGCTTGTGAGAAAATACGTCTTTTGCCGCATAAAACACCCTGTCAAGAACCGAAAGGATACGCCCGCTTGGATGGGCATAATAAACAGGCGTGCCAAATATAAATCCGTCGGCCTTTTCGGCTTTTTCAATGAGTTCATTAATGAAATCGTCATTGAAAATACAGGCATGATCCAGCCCGTCACATTTTCTGCATGCGGTACAATCCCTGATTGGCTTGCTGCCCAGCTGAAAGATTTCTACTTCAATTTTTTGCTCCTCCAGTACGGCCGCGATTTCGGAGAGCGCGGTGTATGTACAGCCCTTTTCGTGACAGCTTCCGTTGATCATTAATACTTTCATTCCAGATACCTCCGTTTCTTCTTCTATATTACCTCACTCATCAACGATTAGCAACTCTATAAAGCAAAAGAGGACGCCTATAAGCGTCCTCAAATTTTTTATTAATGCAATTTAGGGAGGCGGACTGTAAAGACTGTTCCTTTCCCAAGCTCGCTGCGGACGCTGATTTCCCCTTTATGCGATTCCACTATCGCCTTGGAAATCGTTAGCCCCAGCCCGGACCCTCCGGTCAGTCTGCTCCGTGACTGGTCCGACCTGTAAAACCGTTCAAAGATATAAGGAAGGTCCTCGGGAGATATTCCCTCCCCGCTGTCCTGTATGGCAATTTCAGCCGTGTGCTCTGTTTCCGCCACCCGCACTTCGACAGACCCTCCCGGGGCCGTGTATTTCAACGCGTTGGATATGAGGTTCACAAGCACCTGGCTGATTTTGTCCCTGTCGGCCAGAATAATTCCCGCATTGCCGGAGAAACGCAGCTCAACCCCTTTTTTATAAAATTCCGTCTCAAAATTCTTGATGATGTGTCCTGCCAGTTCAGTGATGTCGAATTCCGAAATGTCCAGCTTTCTGTTCTCCGCTTCGATCCGTTCGAGCCTTTCGAGGTCCCCCACCAGACGGTTAATCCGCAGAATCTCCTCGTGGCAGCTTTTCAGGCGCTCCCTGCTTGGCTGCCAGATCCCGTCAATCATTGCTTCAAGCGAGCTTTGCAGATTGGCAAGCGGTGTCCGGAGTTCATGCGCGACATCGGCAGACATCCTTTTCCTTAAGCCCTCCTGGTTTTGCAGGGAATCCGCCAGATTATTGATGGTATTTGTGAGTTTCATCATTTCCAGCGTGCTGTAATTTTCGGCCAGCCTCTGTTTTAAGTTTCCTTTTGCAATTTCACCTGCGGCTTTTATGGATTTTGAAATCGGATCGCTGACCCGCTTCGCCATAAACGTGCCGAGCAGAACAGCCATGAGCAGAGAAAGAAACCCAACGGCAATCAAAACCTCGTTGACGGTATTCAAAAAGGCGATATCATTGTCGTTATAATAATAAGGGCCGTAATATCCGATCTCTACAGTTCCAATATTCTGATCGCCCACGGTCATCGGGTAACTCGCCTGTTCATATCCGCCTTTAAAGTTCGGGTCATGGCGCTGCATGTTGTTTGCCATATTGGTAAGCATCTGTACACATAGGCCGTTGTTATGAATGGTAGCGTCCCATACGGTACCTTCATTTTTATCCTTTATTTTAAGGATAATACCCTGTTCCAAAGCATTTACACCGATATTCTCGATGGTATTGATATTCCAGAGACGTCCGGCAGCACTGTATTGATGCTCCACAAGGCTGACAAATTCCTTGTTTTTTTGTTCCTGCTGTTTGATAATATAAGTTTTAAACTGATTTTGCAGCAGGACATTGATGCAGAAGCTGATCAGGGCAACAAGCAGGAGCGACATTGCGGCATAGGAAAAAGAGAGTTTCGATTTTAAACTGTATTTCATTTTCAGCCGCCTCCAAACCTGTAGCCAAACCCGTGGACAGTAAGAATATAGCGGGGATTTTTGCTTTCCGTTTCGATTTTTTGCCGGATATTTTTGATATGAGTATCAATGACCCTGTCAAATCCGTCGAAGTCATCCCCGATCACAATCGCAATCAGTTCGTCACGCGTGAACACTTTATCCGGATATGAGGCAAGCGTGCTGATGATTTTATATTCGTTCGGAGTAAGGCTGACAGAGTTTCCGTCTTTCTTTACGCCGTGGCTGTCCAGATCAATCACCAGCTCCCCATTTTGAAAGGAAAGGAGATGGGGAGTATGATTTTCCACCCTGCGCAAAACAGCTTCCACCCTTGCCACAAGCTGCCTGGGGCTGAACGGCTTGGCAACATAATCGTCAGCGCCGCTGCGAAGCCCTCGCAGAACGTTTTCTTCCTCCACTTTTGCAGTCAGCATAATAATTGGTACTTTTGATTTTTGACGAAGCGTTCTGCAGATTTCCTCGCCTGAAATATCTGGCAGCATCCAGTCAAGAATGATCAGCGCGGGGTTTTCCCTTTCAAACTTTTCATAAGCCGTTCTGCCGTTTTCCGCGGTGAAGACGGTATAGCCGCTGTGTTCCAGATACGATTTTACAACATCCACAATTTTAGGCTCGTCATCCACTACAAGGATGCGGTTTGCCGTGTTGCCCATAATAGTTCACCCGTTCCAAATGGGGCAGCCTGAATTTTGTTTAACACCCCGAATATGAATATATTATACCACAAACGCGAAGCATGTAGTGGTATAATTGCTTTGCGAGCGCATCGCCCCGGCCATAAACGTATCATAGCCACTTTGCGGCTACGATACCACAAATGCGAAGCATGTAGTGGTATCATTGGCCACCAGGGCGGGAGCGGGCTTTGCGGGCGCATCGCCCCGATGGCCGTAAACGCATCATAACCGTTTGCGGTTGTTACACCCTTTTCCAGTTTCCAAACAGCTCTTTATATTGATTCAAATAGCTTTCCGATATTTCAACGGTCGTTCCGTCATCCGTTTTGTCTTCTTCAAGGATCGGGACAGGATTGCATCCATTTTTTTCTTTTTCAATTTGATCTATTTTGAACCGGTTTCCGCAATTTTGGCATACAAGTTCATTCCCTTCCTGCTCGTAGTACCCGCGGCCGGAATCGTAGCAGACCTGGCAGGTGTTGAAGGCCGTCCGGACAGTCCCGTCAGACGCTTTCACAGCGATGAGTTCCATGCTCATTCCGCCCGCGTCATACGGGATAAAGCTTGCGGTATCGGTTATTTCTTCCTTCACGATTTGAATATTTCCGCCCTGCGGCGCCTGAACATCCTGTGCCCCCGCCTGTGTTCCGGTTCTTCCAACGAGCAGATAAAGGACTGCGGTCAATGCAACCAGTACGCCAAGTACGACTAAAATGATGATCCCAAGGTTCACAGATTTAGACTTTCCATAGACAGGCTGTTTTTTTGAATTTGCCATGATCAGTACTCCTTCATTCGTTTTGCTCATCATAGCAAGCCGCTATGAAGATTTTATGAAGACAGCGGGCATTTCAGCAGAACTTCCCATCGGGGAAGCCAATGCGTCGGCATGATCAGCAGCTTATGTTTATGCCGGCGCAAAAAGAAAGGAACCGCCGTGACAGCGGTTCCTTTCTTTTCTATGCGACTACTTCGTAGCCCTGATCTTCTATTTCAGATTTGATTTTATCCAGCGAGCTCTTCGCGGGGTCATACTCCAGCGTTACCGACTTCTTTTTTAAGTCCACAGCGACGCTTGCCACGCCGGGCAAAGAGCCTACCGCGTTCGTAATTGCTTTCACGCAATGCTCGCAGGACATCCCGTCTACCGTCAATACTGTTTTTTCCATGTTCAAAACCTCCAATTAGTTTGTTTTTCCGTTTAGTTCGAATTGTTTCAAATTAAATGGCTTTAATAGTTTACCCACTTCCGCTTTTTACCGCCCTATTTCGCCTGTGCGGCTTTGAACCGCTTCAGCCGCAGCGCGTTTGTCAAAACCGAAACGGAGCTAAGGCTCATGGCAGCGGCTGCAAAAATCGGGTTGAGCAGAGGGCCGCCGAACAGATGGAGCACGCCTGCCGCGATAGGGATGCCGATTACATTGTAACCGAACGCCCAGCCCAGGTTCTGTTTGATGTTGCGGATGGTTTTTTTGCTGAGGTCCACGGCAGTCGGCACATCCATCAGATCGCTGTGCATCAGCACGATGTCAGCCGATTCCATCGCCACGTCCGTACCGGAACCGATGGCGATACCGATGTCGGCCTGTGCCAGCGCGGGCGCGTCGTTGATGCCGTCGCCGACCATGGCAACCTTATGTCCTTCCTTTTGCAGCTTTTTGACCTCGTTGGATTTGTCCTGCGGCAAAACCTCGGCAAGCACCCTGTCAATCCCAACCTGTTTGGCGATGGCGGCGGCGGTCTTTTGGTTATCGCCTGTGATCATCGCAACCTGAACGCCCATTTTGTGAAGGCTTTCAATGGCGGCGCGGCTGGATTTCTTTACGACATCGGCAACTGCAATGATTCCCGCCAGCTTGCCGTCCAGCGCCACATACATGGGTGTCTTGCCTTCTTTGGCCAGGCTGTCGCTTGCCTGTTCCATGCCTGAAAGGGAAATGCCCCGCTCATCCATAAGCTTGCGGTTTCCGGTGAGAACCGCCGCCCCGTTTATCCGCGCTTCTATGCCGCGGCCGGTGATTGCCTCAAAATGGTCCACCTGCAGGAATTCGAGCCCTTTATCCTGTGCACCAAGCACAATCGCCTGGCCCAAAGGATGCTCGGAGCCTTTTTCCGCCGAAGCGGTGATTTGCAGCAGATCGTCGGATTTTATGCCTTCCGCGGTCAGCACATCCGTCACGGTAGGTTTCCCTTCCGTAATGGTGCCGGTTTTGTCAAAAACAATGGTGTTGATTTTATGTGCGGTTTCCAGTGCTTCCCCGCCTTTAATCAGAATCCCGTTTTCCGCGCCCTTCCCCGTTCCGACCATGATGGCCGTCGGCGTGGCCAGACCAAGCGCGCAGGGGCAGGCGATCACGAGTACGGAGATAAAGATGGTCAAGGCGAATTCCAGATCCCGCGTGCCGAAATACCATGCAACTCCGGCAAGGAGAGCAATGATGCAGACAATCGGTACAAAATAGCCGGAAACGATGTCTGCCATCTGCGCGATCGGAGCCTTGGAGCCCTGTGCGTCCTCCACCAGTTTGATGATCTGGGCAAGCGCCGTGTCGCTGCCGATTTTGTCGGCACGGAACCGGATGACGCCGTTTGTATTCAGCGAAGCGGCGTATACCGCGTCCCCGGATTTTTTGTCCACCGGCATGCTCTCGCCGGTCAGCATCGATTCGTCAATGGCTGTATGCCCTTCCAGGACTGTCCCGTCCACCGGGATCTTCGCGCCGGGTTTTACCAAAATGACATCACCGATTTCCACTTCGTCAATCGGGATCTCTTTTTCCACGCCGTCCTGGATAATAATTGCCGTTTTAGGCGCAAGCCCCATCAGCTTTTTAATTGCTTCGCTGGTTTTGCCTTTGGATACCGCTTCCAGAGACTTTCCAAGCAGGATGAGGGTAATAATGACACCGGCTGTTTCGAAGTAAAGGGATTCCACCGCGCCCATATCACCCGCCGTAATCTTCCAGACATTCCATATGCTATATGCGACGGCAGCCGTGGTGCCGACAGCAATCAGCGAATCCATATTGGGGCTTCGCTGCAGCAGCGCCTTGAAGCCAACCACATAGAATCTGTATCCCACGCCGATCACCGGAATCACCAGAAACAGCTCAACCAGCGCGTAGACCAGCGGATACCGCATCGGGGACAGCGCTTCGGGGAAAGGCAGCCGGACAAATGTGATCATCGGCGCCATGGCAATATACAAAAG
>JAEXAZ010000160.1 GCA_023394255.1 Bacillota bacterium
GCCCCAATCAGCTGCGCCATGCGGCAGCTTGCGAAATCCTTGTCGATGACCGCGGGCACGCCTTTCAGGTGGTTTCCCTGCTCGATCACGGGGATTCCGCCGCCGCCGCAGGCGATGACCACCTGGCCCGACTCCAGCAGCGCTTTGACGACGTCCAGCTCCACAATATCCCTGGGCCTTGGGGAAGCTACGACACGGCGATAACCGCGGCCGGCATCCTCCATCACATGGTCGCCTTTTGCAATCAGCAAATCCGCTTCCTCTTTGCTCATAAACGCGCCGATCGGCTTAGTGGGGTTTTGGAACGCCGGGTCCTCGGGGTCGACAGCGACCTGTGTCAATACGGTGGAAACCGCTTTTTTAATGCCGCGGTTCAGCAGTTCTTCCCGAAGCGCGTTTTGCAGGTCATAGCCGATATAGCCCTGGCTCATTGCCACACAGACCGACAGGGGCGCCAGCGTATATTTACTGTCGTTTTTTGCAAGCCAGGTCATCGCTTTCTGAATCATGCCTACCTGCGGGCCGTTGCCGTGAGAGATCACGACCTCATGGCCTTCTTCAATCAGGTCGGCAATTGCTTTCGCAGTCTCTTTGACTGCAACCATCTGCTCCGGCAGATTATTACCCAGCGCGTTTCCGCCCAGCGCAATGACGATTCTTTTTCCCATTTTATGATACCACCTATCTGTTATTGCAATGTATTTTTAAAAATAACAAGGCCCACCCACAAGAACCCAGAGGCATTATGCAGGTGAGCCAATTGTATCAGGCACGCATCGCAGGGACTGACAGCGTGATTATTTCCGGAGCCAACGGTCCATGCCGCGCTCTTCGAGCGCTTTCAGTGTCGCCTGCGGGTCTTTGCATTTGGCAAGGAAGATCATTGCCGCGATGATATAGGGCTTATAGGAAGCCTCTTTATAAAGCGGTGTGCGGTAACGGTCGAATACGGAAGCCTCCACCTCGCCGTCTTTGCAGGAAACATCATTGATGTCGGCGGGCAGGCAGTGCAGGTAGAGCGCTTTGCCGTCCCTTGTGGTCTTCATGAGTTCTTCCGTGCAGCACCAGTCTTTATGCTCCGCATTCTGCGCGAGCAGCTCTTTTTCCAGCTTTCTGATGCCTTCGCTGTCGCCTTCCGCGTAAAGATTGGTTCTCTTCTCCATAGCGGCAAACGGAGCCCAGCTCTTCGGATAGACGATGTCGGCATCTTTAAAAGCTTCCGCCATGCTGTTGGTTTTGGCGAAGGTGCCGCCGGTGGCGGCAGCGTTCTTTTTCGCCACTTCCTCCACTTCGGGCATGACTTCATAGCCCTCCGGATGGGCCAGAACAACGTCCATGCCGAAGCGGGTCATCAGGCCGATCACACCCTGCGGTACGGAGAGGGGTTTTCCGTAAGACGGGGAATAAGCCCAGGTCATGGCAACCTTTTTGCCCTTGAGGTTTTCAACCCCGCCGAATTCATGGATGATATGCAGCATATCCGCCATGCACTGGGTGGGGTGGTCGATGTCGCACTGGAGGTTCACAAGGGTCGGCTTCTGCTCAAGAACGCCATCCTTGTTGCCCTCGGTAACGGCGTCAACCACATCGTGCATATACTGGTTGCCTTTGCCGATATACATGTCGTCGCGGATACCGATGACATCGGCCATGAACGAGATCATATTCGCGGTCTCGCGGACGGTTTCGCCGTGCGCAATCTGGGATTTGCCCTCGTCGAGGTCCTGCACTTCCAGGCCCAGCAGGTTGCAGGCGGAAGCAAAGGAGAAACGGGTGCGGGTGGAGTTGTCGCGGAAAAGGGAGATGCCGAGGCCGCTCTCGAAAATTTTGGTGGAGATGTTGTTTACACGCATATAGCGCAGCGCGTCGGCTACGGTAAAAACAGCTTCCAGTTCGTCGTCGCTCTTTTCCCAGGTGAGGAAGAAGTCGCCGTTATACATCTCTTTAAAATTGAGCTGATTCAGTTTGTTGATATAGGCCTGCAGTTTCTGATCCATTTTTTATAACCCCTTTGTTTCATTTGTTTGAACTGATTGTAAGAAAGCGAACTCTATCCGGCTGCAATCCTTACTTGTTGCAGTAGATGGTTGGAAGAGCGGCATAAACGGCTGCGCAGGTGACGAGATCGTCTTTCCAGGTGATTTCGTTGGGGGCGTGCGCCTGCGCCTCCGCGCCGGGACCGAAGCCGATGCAGGGGATCCCGTTGCGGCCCATGATCGAAACGCCGTTGGTGGAGAAGGTCCATTTGTCGGTCAGCGGACGGGCCTTGCGCATCTGCTCGGTCGCCGCGCATCCGATACGGGAATCGCCATACAGCCCTTTATAGGCCTCTTCCACCGCGCCGGTGACCTTATGGTCCTCGGGGATGACCCAGGTCGGGAAATAGCATTCGATCGGATAGACCAGATTGGTCCAGGACGGACGCTCATACAGATACATGCTGACTTTTACATCGTCGCCGTATTTTTTGCAGGCAGGCAGCGCGCGGATTTCCTCCAGGCAGCTTTCCCATGTTTCGCCGGCGGTCATGCGGCGGTCGAGAGAAACCGAGCAGGAATCCGCCACGGCGCAGCGGGAAGGAGAGGTAAAGAAGATTTCGCTGGCGGTAACGGTGCCGCGTCCGAGGAAGCGGGCTTCCTTCCACTCTTTGTTGTATTTCCCGTCGAGCATCTTGACGAGGCCCTTGATTTCGGTGCCGTCCTCCGCGCCGTTCTCATTCAGGGCGCGTACGTTCTGCAGGATATCGGCCATTTTATAGATCGCGTTATCACCGCGCTCCGGAGCGGAGCCGTGGCAGGAAACGCCCTTGACGTCAACGCGGATTTCCATGCGTCCGCGCTGTCCGCGGTAGATGCCGCCGTCGGTCGGTTCGGTGGATACCACGAACTCCGGGCGTACCTGATCCTCATTGACAATGTACTGCCAGCAAAGCCCGTCGCAGTCCTCCTCCTGAACCGTACCGGTTACAAGGACGGTATATTGGTCGGAAAGCAGCCCAAGGTCTTTCATGATCTTAGCGCCGTAGACAGCGGATACGATTCCGCCCAGCTGGTCGGAAGTACCGCGGCCGCCGATCTCGGTTTCATTCTCATAGCCCTGGTAGGGGTCAAATGTCCAGTTGCTCTTATTTCCGATTCCGACGGTATCAATATGGGCATCATAACCGATGAGGGTTTTGCCGGCGCCCATATAGCCGAGCACGTTGCCCATCGGGTCGATGACCACTTTGTCAAAGCCCAGCTTGTTCATTTCCGCTTCGATGCGTTTGATATGGCCCTCTTCGCCGCAGCTCTCCCCGGGAATCGCAACAAGGTCACGCAGGAATTTTGTCATGTCGGCGCGATAGCCTTCCGCCGCAGCTTTAATTCTGTTTAAATCCATGATAACCGCTCCTTACTCGTTTTCAGTATTTCAAAAAGTTTCGTTTATTTCGTGGTCGCATATCCGCCTTCCCAGACGATTTTGCGGTAATTTTCCGGATCGGTGTCCCCTTCGGTGGAGAACATGAGCACTTTGCTGTTTTTGTTGAGCCCGATTGCCTCGCGCAGTTCTCTGTAAAGGTCGTTTTCCATGAGCGTTGCAAGCAGGCCCATTCCCACCGCGCCGGATTCCCCGGAAACCACCTGCGGGTCGCCCTTGCAGGGCGCGCCGAGCATCCGCATGCCTTTGGCCGCCACCCAGTCGGGGCAGGAGACAAAGAAGCTGCTGTGATTTTTCAGAATGTCCCAGGAAATAGTGTTCGGCTCGCCGCAGGCGAGGCCCGCCATAATTGTCTGCAGATCGCCGTCCACGATGCGCAGGTTTCCGTCCGCGGCGACCGCGCCCCGATACAGGCAGTCGGCGGCCTGCGCTTCCATAATCACCGTTGTGGGGCAGCAATCCGGGAACAGGTTTGCAAAATAGCCCTGCATTGCGCCCGCCAGGGAGCCGACACCCGCCTGCACAAAAATATGGGTCGGGCGGTCCGTGCCGGCCGCTTTCAGCTGTTCGGCGGCTTCGGACGCCATTGTGCCGTAACCCTGCATAATCCAGGCCGGGATTTCCTCATACCCTTCCCACGCGGTATCCTGCACCACAACGCCCCGGGGGGTCTGCGCGGCTTCCGCCGCCGCCATACGTACACAGTCGTCGTAGTTGACTTCCTCAATGGTTACCTTTGCGCCCTCTTTGGCGATATTGTCAAAACGGGTCTGCGTGCTGCCTTTCGGCATATGCACAACAGATTTCTGGCCAAGCTTATTGGCAGCCCACGCAACACCGCGCCCATGGTTTCCGTCGGTGGCCGTAAAGAAGGTGGCTTGGCCGAACTCCTGCCTGAGTTTGTCGGAGGTCAGATAATCGTAGGTCATTTCGGACACATCGCGGCCAAGCTGCTGCGCAATGTACCGGGCCATGGCAAAGGAACCTCCCAGCACTTTGAACGCGTTCAGGCCAAACCGGTAGGACTCATCTTTCACAAAAAGGTCTCCCAAACCGAGGTGTTCCGCCATATTTTTCAGCTCGGCCAGCGGAGTCACCGCGTACTGCGGAAAACTGCCGTGAAATTTTCTGGCTTTTGCGATATTTTCCAAAGACATAATGCCAAGTTGTTTGTCGTCGGATTTAGGCATCCGGTTAGCCGCCCATTTAATTTGTTCCATTCTATCGTTCCTCCCTGTGCTCTGCTGCCTGACAACCGAAACTCTGTTCCTATGACACCATCATAACATAGAATTATAACAAGTCAATGCTTTTCTAAAAAAAATTTGTTGTTACTAAAAATTTTTTAGTTTTTTGTACATTTTTCTTGTAAAATATGCTTGCCAAGCATGATTTTTAATGTTAGACTAATAAAAGTAATACTAATAGAATCAATAAAACAATGCGTTTATGATAAATTATGTTGTTTTGTGATGTTGAATGGAGGTCTGCGCAATGTATGAATTCATTGTAAACGGAAAAACAGTTTGCACAGATAAAGATCAGAAGCTGCTGGGGTTCCTGCGGGAAACCTTGAGGCTTACTTCGGTTAAAAACGGCTGCTCGGAGGGTGCCTGCGGCACCTGTATGATTCTTGTGGACGGCAAGCCCACCAAGGCCTGCATCCTTTCCACCGCAAAAGCCGTTGGTAAAACAATTATCACGCTGGAGGGCCTTTCCGACCGGGAAAAAGATGTTTACAGCTGGTCCTTCGTGCACGCCGGCGCCGTACAGTGCGGATTCTGCACCCCCGGCATGATCATCAGCGCCAAAGGCCTGATCGACCGCAACCCCGACCCTGCACCCGCGGATGTCAAGGATGCGATCAGGAACAACATCTGCCGCTGCACCGGATATCAAAAAATTGAAGAAGCCATCCTGCTTGCCTCAAAAATTTTCAGGGAAGGCACAGCCGTTCCAAAGCATGACTTTACCGGCATCGTCGGGGAAAACCTGCCGCGTGTCGACGCGGCCGCAAAAGCGCTGGGCACCGCGGAATACGCGGACGACATCCAGATCGACGGCATGCTTTACGGCAGCGCGGTACGCAGCAAATATCCGCGCGCGCGCGTCTTGTCGATCAGCACCGGCGAAGCAAAAGCGCTGCCCGGCGTGACGGCCGTGATCACTGCCGACGACCTGCCCGGCAAACATTTCATCGGGCATCTGAAAAAAGACCAGCCTGTCCTTGTCGGCGTGGGCGAAATCACGCATTATCTCGGCGACCCGATCGTACTGGTCGCCGCGGAAAGCAGGGAGATCCTTGAGCAGGCAAAAGCGCTGGTCAAGGTAGAATATGAGGAATTGCCCGGGGTATTTTCCGCGCGTGAAGCCATGGCGGAAAACGCTCCCCTGGTGCACGAATCCACGCCCGGCAATCTGCTGGCTCACGAATATCTTGTGCGGGGCAATGCCGACGAAAAAATCCGCGGTTCCAAATATGTCGTCACTAGAAAGTATACCACGCCGCCCACGGATCATGCTTTCCTGGAGCCGGAAACTGCCGTGGCAATGCCGGAAAATGACGGCGTTGTGATTTTTTCCGGCGATCAGGGTATCTACCAGACCAAGAAAGAATGCGCCGAAGCCACCGGCCTGCCGCCTGAGAAGGTGCGTGTCGTCGCGAAAATGGTCGGCGGCGGGTTCGGCGGAAAAGAGGATATGAGCGTGCAGCACCATGCGGCCGTTCTCGCTCTGCTCACGCAAAAACCGGTCAAGGTTTCCCTCACCCGCAGGGAGAGCATCCTCTGCCATCCAAAGCGGCACGGCTTTGAGATGGAATTCACCACCGCCTGTGATGAAAACGGTTATCTGACCGCAATGAAGGCCACGCTGGTTTCCGATACGGGTTCTTTCGCCTCTCTGGGCGGACCTGTTTTGCAGCGGGCATGCACGCACGCCGCGGGCCCCTACAATTATCAGGACATTGAAATTGACGGAAAAGCCTATTACACCAACAATCCGCCCTGCGGCGCGTTCCGCGGCTTCGGCGTGACCCAGAGCTGTTTTGCCACCGAATGCAACCTGAACCTGCTGGCCGAAATGGTCGGCATCAGCCCGTGGGAAATCCGTTACCGCAACGCGATCCGCCCCGGACAGGTTCTCCCGAACGGGCAGTTCGCCGATGATTCCACCGCGCTGGTGGAAACGCTGGAAGCCGTCAAGCCCTATTACGACGAGCACCCGAAAGCCGGTATCGCCTGTGCCATCAAGAACAGCGGCCTCGGCGTCGGCATCCCGGATACGGGACGCTGCCGCCTGACCGTGGAGGACGGCAGGGTGCATATCCACACCAGCGCCGCCTGTATCGGCCAGGGGATGGGTACCGTCGTAACGCAGATTGTATGCGACGTTTCCGGCTTTGCGCCCGCACAGGTTGTTTATGACATTCCGGATACCTCCGAATGTCCCGATTCCGGCAATACGACCGCATCCCGCCAGACGGTATTTACCGGCGAAGCGGCCAAGCAGGCCACCCTGCGGCTGCTGGAAGCCAAGGGCGTCCGCCCTCTGGAGGCGCTGAACGGGCAGGAATTTTATGGGGAATATACGGGTGTAACGGATAAATTGGGTTCGGACAAACCCAATCCCGTCAGCCACATCGCATACGGTTACGCGACCCATTTGGTGGATCTTGACGAGGATGGTAGAATAAGAATGGTACTTGCGGCGCATGATGTAGGCAAGGCCATCAATCCGGTCAGCGTCGAAGGACAGATTCAGGGCGGCGTGGTCATGAGCCTTGGATATTCGCTGACGGAAGATTTCCCGCTTGATCACGGAATGCCAACCGCCAAATACGGAACGCTGGGGCTGTTCAAATCCACCCAGACTCCGGATATCGAGGCAATCATCATCGAGCAGAACCACAATGAACTGGCGCAGGGCGCCAAAGGAATCGGCGAAATCTGTTCGATTCCCACCCCGCCCGCCGTCCAGCTTGCCTACTACAACC
>JAEXAZ010000213.1 GCA_023394255.1 Bacillota bacterium
CACATTCTCCAGACAAACGCCGGGACGGCAAATGCGGTTTGCTCCGGCGCGCCCGTACCGAGGCCGCGGACAGCCTGGAAAGGCTCTCCCAACCTATTTGAAGGCAGGCGGCTGGAGGAAAACCGACTTTGCCACCTTATTATATGATCGATTCGTACCGTCTGCGCCTGCTTGCTGTTTGACTTATAGAGCTTGTTTGCATCTTTGCCGTCTGTACGGCACTTTTATGGCCTGTTTGCCGGGTTGTTCCCTCTGTTTCCTTTTGAGTAAAGATTATTAAATTTTTTAGATAACAGACAGGGCAGGGTGTTACGTCTGAGTTGTTCACATGGGGCTTTCCCAATTTCCGTAATAAGGGGTAGTTGTTTGTAATGACCTGTATTGTCAGAAAGCACAACAGGAACGATTAAATTCAGATGTTTGGTCAAAATTCCCATTTTTAGGTTGTTTTCACCTATCTGCTGCTTTATAGTTAATATATGGATTTAAATTCTGATGATGAAGGCTATATGATACTTGCCCGATTGCATATCATAGCAATAATGGGTAGTCCAAAACTATTAGGTAGTAAGCGAGTGGACAGTCCTTTTTCTTGTGCTTTTTTATCTAAAAAGGCGTATATGGCGTATACTATTAAGCGAAATAAACAATCCCCCACCTTCTAACATGAAAGAGATTGGACCTGCTTAAGTTGTCGAAATGCTAGGCCAACATGATGGTTAGAGGCAGGTTGTCCATATTACTGAAGGGAAAAATCTTATGTATTCATTATTGCTCCTCATTATATATATGGCATTTATTAGTTTGGGGCTTCCCGATTCCCTCTTGGGTTCCGCTTGGCCTGTCATGCGGGTTCAGTTGAACTTACCCATATCATATGCCGGGATTATTTCAATGGTAACTGCCGGAGGTACAATTGTTTCAAGTTTATTATCGCATAGATTGACAAAAAAATTTGGAGCCGGGCTTGTAACAGCTGTCAGTGTTCTTATGACCGCCGTGGCGCTGTTTGGGTTTTCAATTTCCGGTTCTTTTTTGATGCTTTGTATATGGGCGATTCCTTACGGTCTTGGAGCCGGAGCGGTTGACGCGGCATTAAATAATTTTGTTGCCGTACATTATGCGTCCAGACATATGAGCTGGCTGCATTGCTTTTGGGGGGTTGGTGCGGCTGCAAGTCCCTATATTATGAGTTACTATTTAACAAACGGTCTGGGATGGAATAACGGATACAGAACAATATCTGTTATTCAGATTATTCTAACCATATTGTTGTTTATCAGTCTGCCATTATGGAAGAGACAAAGGGATAGTCTACCGGGCGGGAACAACCCTTCTCCGAATCTAAAGCTACCACAGATTATGCGCATTAAGGGCGTTAAATTTGTCCTGGTTGCTTTTTTCGGATATTGTGCGCTCGAAGCGACAACAGGGCTGTGGGCAAGCAGTTATCTTGTTTCAGGGAGGGGAATAAGTTCTGAAACGGCTGCAAAATATGCCTCGCTTTTTTATCTTGGCATTACCTTCGGCCGTTTTTTGTGCGGTTTTATCGCAAACAAAATAGGCGACAGAAAGATGATTTATATTGGTATAGCTACTGTGTTTGCCGGCATAACAGCGATTTGGGTGCCGATCAACACGGATTGGATTTGCCTTTATGGTTTAATCATTATCGGACTTGGATGCGCCCCTGTATACCCGTCTATTATTCACTCAACGCCCAATAATTTTGGTGCTGAAAACTCACAGGCTGTTGTGGGAGTGCAAATGGCAAGCGCATATACCGGCTCCACCTTTATGCCCCCATTGTTCGGATGGATTGCAAATAATATAAACATTAAACTATACCCTGTCTTTCTTTTGATATTTGCAGTTTTAATGCTTGTGATGACGGTAACACTCAATAAAGTGGTTGCACTTAATACCGGTGGGGCATGATTTTCAACTGAAATGTTTAGTAATTTGTCTGCTGATTATGTTTATGACCTGCTTAAACTCTGAAAACGCATTATTTTATATAGCGCGAAGGAGGGATTATATATGCAAAATGGGCCAAACCCTAATGCAATTTACCCTAACGAAAAAATCAAAAGTATATGCTATGTCAAAAACGTTATAACACGTCCCAATATTATTATTGGAGACTACACCTACTATGACGATGTTAACGGTGCCGAGCGGTTTGAAGAGCATATCACGCACCATTACGAATTTATCGGAGATAAGCTTATTATTGGAAAATTTTGTGCGATAGCGAAAGGCATTGAATTTGTGATGAATGGCGCAAACCACAGAATGTGCAGTGTTACCACGTATCCGTTTAACATAATGGGGCATGGATGGGAAAAATCAACTCCGACATTGGTCGATTTACCGCTAAAAGGAGACACTGTAATCGGAAACGACGTATGGATCGGTCAAAATGTCACTGTAATGCCCGGTGTGTATATTGGGGACGGCGCGATCATTGCCGCAAACTCTGTGGTGGTGAAAGACGTTCCCGCATACCATATTGCTGGCGGAAATCCATGCAAGACACTCAAAAAAAGATTTGATGATGAACTTATTCATTATCTTCTCACTATTAAATGGTGGGATTGGCCTGCTTACAAAATATTTGATAACCTTGAAACCCTGTGTAGTGGTAATCTTGAAAAAGTCAAAGAAATTAAGTAGCTTATTTGAGAAAAATAAGAAACTCAAAAATAACTGTGAATTGCACAGCATGTTTAAAATGTTTATATCGACTGGTTATTTATATGACGCACAGCCCGGAGGTCTCTTTAAACTCCGCATAAGGCAAGTAATCCATCTATAAGGGAGAGATATAATATGGCAAAGGCTGCAGCTCAAACAGGATCAAGTCCAACTATGATAGTCGCAATCGAGCAATACTTTCCGGCGGAGAAACGTATCATTAAAGATGATTTAGCCTATCAGCTCCTGCCGTCCAGCATGAAAGGTATTGTTGGGCAGATGCACCTAGATTCCGTCAGAGACTGGATGATTCAAACAAGCGAAAAAGAGTCCCCGGGTATCTGGGGAGGTATCATGTGCAGGAAGCGGTATATAGATGAAAAACTAATTGATTCGATTAGTCAGATTGATGCGGTAGTTAATCTGGGCGCAGGATTCGACACCAGATCGTATCGTTTGGAAGGCCTCTCCTCCATTCCGATTTGGGAGGTAGACCAACCAGAAACCATTAAAACCAAACAAAAACAACTGCTAAAGATTTTTGAAGACATTCCTGCCCATGTTCACTTTGCTTCGATAGACTTTGACCACGATAATCTGAGCACTATACTGGGCTCTCTTGGTTATTCTTATGAGAAACGTACTTTTTTCATATGGGAGGGTGTTACTCAGTATTTGACGAATACGGGGATTCAATCGATCTTTGATTTTTTAGCTAAAGCGGTTTGTGGCAGCCGTATCGCTTTTACATATATTTGCAAAGATTTTCTTACTGGACGGAACGCAGATGTCTGGGAAAAAGGATACGACAATTATGTAAGAAGAAAGATTTGGATTTTTGGAATGGAACCGGAAATATGGCCAAGCTATTTGAAAAAGTACGGTTGGCAGATAATTGAGGACTTAGGTTACGCTGAAATGGCAGAGAAATATATAAAGCCTACCGGACGAAAACTCTCCACATCGCCGATTGAGCGAATGATCTATGCGGAAAAATTATAAAAGCTAAGAAAGAACGAGTCATGTGTGGACATCTCAGTCTCAAATCGGGCCGACAGTT
>JAEXAZ010000303.1 GCA_023394255.1 Bacillota bacterium
CCGGCATGGGGGGCCCCGGCTATACCATTAAAGGGGAGTTTTCTTCCAATGGGGTCAAAAACGATCTCAGGCACGCCCGCGGCGTGATCTCGATGGCGCGCGCCATGGACCCGGATTCCGCCGGCTCCCAGTTTTTTATCATGCATCAGGACGCGCCGCACCTCGACGGGCAGTACGCCGCGTTCGGAAAGGTTGTGGAAGGCATGGACGTCGTGGATGAAATCGCGTCCGTCCCCACGGATTACAGCGACCGCCCGCGCGCGGATCAGAAGATGGTGAAAGTAACCTATACGGAAGACTGATGAAAAAGCCGGCCATTTGGCCGGCTTTTTCGACTGCGTATCCTATTTGGTCAGCGTACCGCTCGGTGTCTCCACCAGTAAAAAGATCTGTTCTTCCAAACCGGTATATGCATTGATATAAACTAAAATTTTCTGTTCCTTGTCCGATTCGGTTAAAAATTCATAGGTGAGCACTTCGTTCTTTCCGTTGGTGGGGACCAATGCAAGCTTTTGGGAAAGAATCTTCAGGTTGGGGTTCACAGACCTTGCGGCGTCTTCCGCCGTGATCGACGGAGGATCAAAGGTGCGGTCCCGGTGATTGGTGATATAGCCGCGCGCGTCAAAGAATACGATGCCGCCGTCGTCGAGCGCGACGCCTACTTTGATCAGGTCGGTATAAAGGATGACATTGTCTTTGGCAGCGGCATAGTTGATGGTGCAGATGCCGTCGGCAATCTCATAATAGGTGGTGCGCATGTCGTAAATCCCCAGGTTTTCCAGATAGCGGTCTGCAAAGGAGAACATGGAGTCGTGATTCAGCCGCTGTTCACCGACATCGCGGGAGTTGATCATATAGGTGATCAGCCCGCCGGATTTTGTGACGCCTACCGCTACATTATTCCCG
Organism: Bacillota bacterium; assembly: GCA_023394255.1. GTDB lineage: Bacteria > Bacillota > Clostridia > Oscillospirales > Ruminococcaceae > Anaerotruncus. The sequence continues at coordinate 907 of JAEXAZ010000303.1, forward strand.
TTAAACGTATAGGAGGGCATGTTGGAGTTTTCGTCATCGCTGCGGGTCAGTTCCCCGACCGACAGGCCGGCGGCTTTCGCGGCCGCGGCCTGCGCGTCCTCGGGGGATACCGTCGGCAGGCCGCGGGTGAGGCGCGGCTTTTGATTCAGCAGATGGTCGGAAAACGGGCCGTCATAAATGAGTGTTGGATATCCTGTCATGGACTGCTCAAGATCCTGAAAACCGTCGATCAGGCCGGGGCTCTGTTCCGCCACGCCGGTGCGCAGGGCGGAGACGCGGATGTCATTATTGATGATCTGCTGCTGTACGCCGTCGATATAGTCTTTCAGCTTGGTCGCGTACTGCCGCAGGGCTTCCGCATTTTTCGTCTCCTCATCCGTGAGCACACCGCCGGCCGCGACCTTTTTGGAGAGGTTCATGGCATAGTCGCCCACCTGGGAGAGGAACTTATAGGTGTTTTCCATATTGAGATCACTTACGGGAAGGGTGGAAAGCGCGGACTTGGCGCCTCCGCTTTCCTTCCAGATGCGGGCGGAAATCAGGGCGAGCTGGTTGGAAGTACCCACATACTGCCCTTTATCCAGATCGACGGATAGGTTTGTCAGGTAGCTTGAAAGCTCGCCGAGAGAGCGGGTATAGGAATTTTCAATCTGAAGCCGGTAGTCTTTGGCAATCGCGTTTTGCCGGACGGCATAACCTACACAAAGGAGGAGGGCGGCGGCGGAATAACTGATCGTTCTGACCAGAGCGCGTTTGGAAATTTTTATATTCATCATAAAACCTCCATGAAATGGTATGGTATAGGAGTAGTTTGTGAAATAAACTTTAAAATATTATGAATACACCGGCGTAAAGTTGAAAAAGATTGTCTGAAGTTGTATAATTATTTTAATATTGGGATTTTAGACGGTCATATTTGGATGGGAGAACGGAACATGGAGCAGCAAATCGCATATCTGGACAATGCGGCCACGACCCGCGTCAGTGAGGAGGCGGCGCAGGCAGCAATGAGAATGATGCGGGAATGCTTCGGGAATCCTTCTTCACTCCATGCGATGGGGGTTGCTTCCGCACGCGAATTGAACGCCGCGCGGGAGGCGGTCGCTTCCCTGATGGGCTGCCAGAGCGAGTGTGTCTATTTCACATCGGGCGGGAGCGAATCCAATAACCTGGCCGTTTTTGGAGCGGCGAACGCCAGGGCCCGCAGGGGGCGGGAAGTTGTCACAACCGCCGTGGAACATTCCTCCGTTGCCTGCGCGATAAAGCGGCTGGAAGAGACCGGCTGGACCGTAACGCGGATCAAACCGGACAGCTCCGGCAATCTTGACCCGCACGCTGTTGCGGATGCCGTTACCGACCAGACTGCGCTGGTCAGCATGATGATGGTGAACAACGAGACCGGCGCGCTTTTTCCGGTGGAAGAGGCGGCAAAGCTAATCCGCGCCAAAAACCCGCAGACGCTGGTCCACTGCGACGGCGTGCAGGCGTTCGGGAAGCTGCCGCTTCGGGTTTCGCGTATGGAGATTGACCTGATGAGCGTCAGCGGACACAAAATCTGTGCGCCGAAGGGCTCGGGCGCGCTCTATATCAGGCGCGGCGTCCGGATTCTGCCGCTTATTTACGGCGGAGGACAGGAGCGCGGGCTGCGTTCCGGAACGGAAAACCTGCCCATGGTCGCGGCTTTGGGAACCGCGTGCGGCGCGCTGGGGGGGCATGTGCAGGAGCATTATCGCCATGCCGCCGCGCTGAAGATGCGCCTTTTGGAAAAATTGTCGGAAATCGACGGGATATGCATCAATTCCCCCGAAAACAGTTCACCTTATCTATGCAGCTTCTCGGTTCCCGGTTACCGTTCGGAAACGATGCTGCATTTTCTGGAAAGCCGGGGCGTTTACGTCTCCAGCGGTTCCGCCTGCTCAAAGGGGGCCGCAAGCCCCGTCCTGACCGCGATGGGCCTGCCCGTGTCGGTGATTGACAGCGCGCTGCGTGTCAGCACCATCTATGATACCACTGAGGCGGAGATCGACCGGCTCGCGGAAGCGCTGAAGGACGGTATTGCGACACTGGCGCACCGCTAATAACTTACGATTCAACAACTTCAATAGAAATGGTGGAAAACATGAAAGAACTGATCTTGCTCAAAAGCGGTGAAATGGCGCTCAAGGGGCTGAACCGCTCCTACTTTGAGGATACCCTCATCCGGAACTGCCGCCGCCGTCTGGAAAGCCTCGGTAAATTTCACATTTATAAATCCCAGTCGACCATCTATGTGGAACCTCAGGGCGAGGAAATTGACCTTGACGAGGCGGTGGACAGGCTGAGCCGCGTGTTCGGGATTGCGGCGCTGACACGCGCGGCGATTGTGGACAAGGATTTTAACGATATCAAAGCAAAAGCGCCCGGATATCTGGCCGCATGGCTGGATACCGCCAAAACCTTCAAGGTGGAGGCGAAGCGCTCCGATAAGACGTTCCCGATGAAATCCCCGGAACTCTGTCTGGAGCTGGGGGCTGTCCTGCTTGACGCATTCCCGCACCTGACCGTGGATGTGCATGAGCCGGATGTGACTGTCTATGTGGAAATCCGCGAGAAGGCGGCTTACCTCCACGTGGACCAGATGCGGGGGGCCGGCGGCCTGCCGGTCGGAACCTCCGGGAGCGCGGCACTGCTGATTTCCGGCGGGATTGACAGCCCGGTGGCAGGTTATATGATGGCAAAACGCGGCCTGCAGATCATGGCCGTGCATTTTGTGAGCCCTCCGTATACCAGCGAGCATGCGCTGGAAAAGGTGAAAACCCTCTGCAAAAAGCTGGTGCCTTACTGCGGGCGTATACGGCTCGCGGTGGTGCCGTTTACGGAGATACAGGTCGCCATCCGGAAACAATGCCCGGAAGAGCTGTTTACGGTCATCATGCGGCGCTGCATGATGAAGCTCGCCGAACGGGCGGCTGTTGATAACGAATGCGGCGCGCTGATCACCGGGGAGAGCGTGGCGCAGGTGGCCAGCCAGACGATTTCCGCAATCGCCTGCACCGACGTGGCCTGCCGGATGCCGGTGCTGCGTCCGGTGATTGGCATGGATAAAGATGAAATCGTAAAGATTGCGTATAAGATTGATACGTTTGAGACCTCCATTTTGCCGTATGAGGATTGCTGTACGGTCTTTACCCCGAGGCATCCGAAAACCAAGCCGAAGCTTGCGTATGTGGAGGAGGCGGAATCCAAACTGGACAGCGAAGCCCTGATGCAGAGGGCGTACGGGAAGATCGAATATTTCGTGATCGGCTGATCCGGTGAAAAGAGGAGGTGCGACGGGTGGTTTCGGAAATCATTGGAGTCGGTGAAGCGC
>JAEXAZ010000318.1 GCA_023394255.1 Bacillota bacterium
TGCTGTGCAATACCACAGGCGAGCAGGCTGATAGGATTTACCGCCAGATCCTGAACGCTGTGGAACATTATAATGAGCGACATATCCCCAAAATTGATATCGCAATCGGGATGGAAAAGACGAACACGGACGATCCGGTAAGTTTTGACGAGCTGTTTGATCTCGCGGATAAAAAAATGTATGAAAACAAAAAGATGGAGAAATGCGGCAATTAAATAAAAAGACCCGGAATTCCTTTTCAAGGAATTCCGGGTCTTTCGCCATAATTATCCGATTCCGCCGTAGAAGATTCCAAGTATAAACACGGCAAGGGTAAGGCCACAGAACACGAATCTGCTCATCGGTTCAAACCAGGCCCCAATTGGCTTTTGACGGCCCTTTTGGGCGGCTTCCCGCGCAAACTTGGGCCCGCAGATCCAGAAAAAGAGGATTCCGGCAAGCAATGCGCCCAACGGGCAGACATAAATGGAAACCACGTCCATCCAGCCGCCGACGATGCCTTCAATGCAGACACCGATGACCGCCGAGACAGCCGCAATGGACAGAACGGCTTTACTGCGCGAAAATCCGAGTTTTGCCTGCATGGTTTCAATAGGCGCTTCAAACAGATTCACCAAAGAGGTGAGCCCGGCAAACAGGACAGCCAGGAAAAATATGATCATAAACAGATAGCCCATCGGCATCTGCTTGAACACTTCCGGCATGGTGATAAACATCAGCGGAGGGCCGGACGCCGGGTCCAGCTGATAGACAAAGACGGCAGGGAGAATGACCAGCGCAGCCAGCATCGCGGCAATTGCGTCGAATAAGGCGACGTTTTTCGCGCTGCTGATGACATCTTCTGAATCTTTCAAATAGGAGCCATAAACAAGGGTTCCGTTGCCTGCAAGCGACAACGAGAAAAATGCCTGGCCGAGTGCGAACACCCATGTTTTCGGTTGCGCGAGGGCGTCCCACTTGGGGACAAACATGAAGCGGTAGCCTTCGATGGCGCCGGGCAGAGTGGCAACGCGGATTCCGAGAGCAATAAACATCAGGAAAAATAGCGGCATCATGACCTTGTTGATTTTTTCAATTCCGGAGGAGACGCCGGCGATCATGACGGTAAAGCACAATGCCAGACCGATCAGCTGCCAGCTTACACTGCCGAATGAACCGGCAATCGAACCGAAATAGGCGCCGCTGTCAGTATTGTTGAATGCGGAACCGGTGAGGGAACCGACCAGAAACCGAATAATCCATCCAATTACCACGGAATAACCGATAGCAAGCGCCAGGGAGCCCAGAACCGGTATTGCGCCGATTGCCTCGCCGATCTTGCCGTTTTTGCCGCTATGTTCAAACGCTTTGCGGAAAGCCCCCAACGGACCTGTGCGCATTGCACGGCCAAATGACATTTCGCCGACAACCCCGGTGAAGCCGATGACAATCACAAAGAGAAAATATGGAATCAGGAAAGCGGCGCCGCCAAACTGGCCGACGCGATAGGGGAACAGCCAGACATTGCCCATACCTACCGCCGAACCGATACAGGCGAGAATAAAGCCCCATTTGGTGGAAAATGTGTCGCGCGATTTGACATCTGAATTTTTGCTGTGTTCTGTCTTTGCCATATCAATTCACCTCTCATTCAAAACTGATACCTGAAACAGACTGCGCCCCAAATGCGCGATGGACTTGTTCAGCTCAATGCAGCATTTGGGGCGCAGAATCGTTCCTGCTTTCTGTGCGGGGATTATTCTTCTATGGGAGCGAGGGACGCCTGGAAGTGGCGAAGAATCGGAGGCTCCCAGGTGATTTTGTAACCGTGCCTGATTTCGTGCGCCCTTTTCTTGATGGCAATCAGAGCATCCGCCATGATATCAAAATGGGCCTGTGTATACACGCGGCGGGGAACTGCCAGACGGGTAAATTCAAAGTCCGCGTGGAGTTGTTTGCCGGTGTCCGGGTCATTTCCGAGCATATAAGAGCCGATGTCACAGGCGCGGATGCCGGCTTCCTTATAAAGCTCAACGCCCAATACTTGGCCGGGGAATTCATAATAGGGAATCTGGGGGAACATTGCTTTCGCGTCCACAAATACGCCATGTCCGCCCACCGGGGACTGATAGGGGATGCCGGCATCGTCGAGCAGGGAGGCAAGGTATTCCATCTGGCCGATGCGGTATTTCAGATAGCTTTCGTCCAGCCCTTCCCGCAGACCGATGGCAAGCGCCTCAAGGTCGCGTCCCGCAAGGCCGCCGTAAGTAATGAAGCCCTCAAAGCTGATGCAGTTCGCTTTGATCTTCATGATCAGGTCGGCGTTTTTGGACTGGTCTTTAATGCCGATCAGGCCGCCCATGTTGACAATTGTATCTTTTTTTGCCGACATTGTAAACATGTCTGCGTAAGTAAACATCTTGCGGATAATTTCCATGATGGACATGTCCCTGCACGTCTCTTCATCACGTTTGACAAAATAGGCGTTTTCGGCATAACGTGCGGCATCGATGTCCAACGGGATCCCGTATTTTTTGCAGATTTCGGAGACATCTTTCATGTTCTGCATGGAAACCGGCTGGCCGCCCGCGGAGTTGTTGGTGATTGTCATGACCACCAGGCCGATATTTTCCGCACCGTGTTCCCGAATCAGCTGTTCCAGCTTCACGACGTCCATGTTTCCTTTGAATTTGCACCGTTTTGAAGGGTCTTTCGCCTCTTCCACCACGCAGTCGATTGCGCGCGCGCCCGCGAGTTCCACATGCGCGCGGGTGGTATCGAAAAACATGTTGGAGATTGCGAACTGCCCCTTGTGCAAGAAGGACGGAAAGAGCACTTTTTCAGCCGCGCGGCCCTGATGGACAGGCTGTATGTAATCATAACCGAAGATTTCCTGCGCGGTTTCCACCAGCTTAAAATAGCTGGAAGCGCCGGCGTAGGCTTCGTCTCCGCGCATAACGCCTGCCCATTGCTCCTGGCTCATGGCGTTTGTGCCGGAGTCGGTCAGCAGGTCAATGTAAACATCTTCCCCCCTCAGATTGAACAGGTTGTAATGTGCCGCCGCAATTTTCTGTTCCCGTTCCTCGCGGGTGGTCATTTTGATGGTTTCCACCATTTTAATCCGGAAGGGTTCAGGGGTATATTTGATTGCCATGATACATTTCCTCCTTAGTTGAATACCCCGGTCATCATTTCGACTAGCGGACAGTATTCATGGCATGTTCAGTTTATTTGGTTTGTGTGAGAATGCCGCGCGCTGACTGTCTCATTTGAGATAATATTATCATCGATATAAAATATTGTCAAGAAAAAATAATAAAATTATCACTAAATTTATAAACAAATTATTTATATTGTGGTATATTACACAATATACGACATAAAATTGTTATTAATACAATAAAATATAATTAACGCAATAATAAAATATGCGATAAAAGAATAAAATATTCTAAATTTTTATCACAGTAATAATTTTTTTGTTGCCCCTGCCCGGTTTCTATGCTATGATAAAGAAAAGCCGGCGGCGTCCGGCAAAATTTTCAAGCAAATGCGGATGGTGAATCATGAACAGAGTTCTCTTGAGGCAATATACCAGGCTTGTTCAATTTTTGACGCAGGTGCTCGGCCCGGATTATGAGATTGCGCTGCATGATATCAGCGAAAAATCCAGCTCTGTCGCCGCAATTGCCAACGGCTATATCAGCGGGCGTACGGTTGGCGCGCCGCTGACCAGTATGGCGCTGAAAGCAATTGCCGACAAAAGCTATCTGGAGGAAGATTTTAAAATCAATTATAGTGGGGTTACAAACGGGAACAAAGTGCTTAGATCCTCCACCATGTATATCAAGGATGACGCGGGGAAGCTTGTAGGTCTGCTCTGTATCAATTTTGACGACAGCCGTTTTCAGGAGCTGAGTACCAAGCTGTTTCAGCTGTGCCATCCGGACGCGTTTGTGGAGCAGAATATTGTTGTGCGCGGCGACCTGCTGGAAACGGAGAAGCTCCACAATGAGGAACAGGAGCAATATCCCAATTCGATTGCCGCGATTACCGACAGCACCATTCGGGAGGCCGTACTGGAGGATGGCGTTCCGGCCGACCGGCTGACGCAGGAAGAGAAATTGCGGATTGTGGAGCGGCTGGATGAGAAAGGGGTGTTCCTGCTCAAAGGCGCGGTTGGATATGTCGCAAAGGAACTGCACAGCTCCCCGGCCACCATCTACCGCTATCTGAGCAAACTCCGCAGGGAGGGCACAAAAGAATCCCCTGTGAAAGATGGGCCGGAAAGAGACAGCGAATGATGCGGATAAGATAAACAAAGACCGCTGCGGAATACCTGATATGCTACCCTCAGATAGGGGAGTGAAGAGAAAAAACACTGTACAGTCTGGGGGTAAGTTTATGCACAGAACATACAGCAGGGAGACAAAATTATCAGCGGTTCTGGATTATCTGTCCGGGAAAGGTTCACTGCGGGAGATGTATGAGAGATATGGAATAGGGGATTCCCGGCAGTTCAGAAAATGGCTAAAAGCGTATTGGTGAATCTCAATAACGAGATCAACTCTTTTTTGTGAATCATTCTTGGGGCAAACCGGATGACAAAGTGGGAAATGTGTGCTATAGTTATAACTAAGAAATGAATAATATATGAATTGAAAGCACACGGCGAAATCCTCTATTTGGAAAAAGGCAGGTGAAATGCGATCGCCACTCAGAAATACGAAATAAAAACGGTTGCCAATGTTGTAACCGAACGCTTGCGGGAGGATATCATCAACGGCATGTACAAATCGGGCGAACATATCGCAATCAGCGAAATCGCACAACGGTACGAAGTGAGCCATATGCCGGTGCGTGAGGCGTTTCAGTGTCTTAAGGGCGAGGGGCTTCTCGAGCTCAAACAATATAAGGGGGCCCGTGTCCTCTCGGTGAGCATACGGGATGTGGGACACATCTACGATATCCGCATGATGGCGGAAATCCTTATTCTGTCTGGCGTAATAGCCAGTGATTATGGTGATGAATTTCTCGAAAAACTCAGCGATATTAACAAAAAAGTCGATTTTTCCCTCCCTCCCGACGAGCTTAATGCACGCTATCAGGAGATCAACAATGAGTTCCACTATTTTATGTTTACCAAGTGCGAAAACCGACGTGCCGTCGACATGTACACCTTTTACTCCAACCTCTTTCGGGCACTAAAGAAGAAATATCCGAACACACCGGAAGAGATCAGCGCGGCCTACGCCGAACACGAGCTGATCATCGAGGCGCTCCGCCGTCGGGACGCCGAGACACTGCATCGCCTGGTGGAACAGCACGCAACCCGTGCCAAACATGTTTTGATTGGAAAAATGCAAGCGGACTGTGATAATTAATTTTCATATCTGATATTTGATCAAATATCAATAATCATATTTCACTCTAAAATGAATTAAATTTTGTATTTTTTGATCAAATATCTAATTTAAAGAAAGGAGGAATTGAATTTGCTTTTGAAGGATCAAGACATTAAGCTGGGTCTCGTCACCATTCTGTTCGGGGCGTTTTACCTCACGCAGGCGCTAAAGCTTTCGGGCAGCGCGGGGCTTTTTCCCATGGCACTGCTCTATTTGATCATGTTGTCTGGTGTGCTGATCATTCTTCGGGCAGTTATCCGCATCAAAAAGGGCAAGGAGTACTATCACCGCATGAGCTTCCGCCAGTTTATGACCGATACGGGAATCCCTGGCGGTGTGTTACTGATTGCCTGTTTGTTGCTCAATGTGCTGGGGTTTTACGTTTGCAGCTTATTGATTATCCTGTTCGTCAGCCTGATTCAACACCAGTTGATCAACGGTACATGGAACCCCGGGCGGCGGCGCCTTGTTGGTATACTGCTCTTTTCACTGGGCAGCACAGCATTCATGTATCTGTGTTTTTCCATCCTGCTCTCGTTGCCGACCCCACGGGGCATATTCGGATGGTGACCCACCGCAATCCGACCCCAGCCCCGGCCACCAAAATACACATCAGAGGAATGCAAAAAACAGATGATTCAAAAAAGTATAGCAAAGCAGGCGTCCGTAGAGACGCCGTGCGGGCTATCGAGAGGAAATCATGTTGCCAGACGGTAAAGCTTTCCGGATTTCGCCAAGGCGAAGCGGTATCTAACTGATTGACAAAACTGCAAAGAACTGTGGTTGGAACCTTTAACCATCTGGTGGTAGGAGAATCAAACCAATCCACAGCACCCCTCACAGTGTAGCACAGCCCTTGGAGAGGGGCCTTATAAACTACTACTTTATAGTAATACAAGGAGTATGAGAAAATGAAAGTTCGTCACCTGAAACGATTCCTGAGCATTGCTACGGTTCTGTTGATGCTCATTGCCACCGTGACCGGATGCTCGCAAAAGAGCGACGACTTCCCCAGCAGCAACATTACCATGATTATCCCCTATTCCGCAGGCGGAAACGCCGACACTGTGGGGCGCCTCGCCGCCCAATATCTCAGCGACGAGCTCGGCGTCCAGGTCGTTTGTGTCAATAAGCCGGGGTCGAGCGGCGAGTTGGGCGCCATGGAGATTGCCGAATCAAAGGCGGACGGCTACACCATCGGGCTCGTGAATTCGCCTGACTTCCTTATCTCGGACATCGTCAACCCTGAGTTTGACTTCGACTTTTACGAGAGTGTCGACTATCTTGCCAGTTTCACAAAAACGCCCTTCTCCTATTATGCACCTGAAGGCAGCGATATCGATACCTGGGATAAGTTCGTCGACTACTGTAAGGCAAATCCCGGCAAGGTGACCGTCGGCGAAGGCGGCATCGCTCATCGCGTTCTGGCTGCCGCCATTATGGACTACTTTGACATCAAATTTACCACCGTCAACTTTGCGGGAGCAAGCGACGTGGTCGCAGCGCTTCTGGGCGGACACGTCAGCGCCGCAAGTAGCGGCAACCAGCAGTACTCCAATATTGCCGCCGGGGGATGCGTTCCCATCGCCTGGGGCGGAGACACACCCTGCGCCGACCGCCCCGACACCCCCATGTTTAAAGATTACGGCTTATCGATCGACTTCCTGTCCGTCTGCAACACCATCGTCATTCCTAAGAATGTGCCGGATGATGTGAAGCAGAAACTGCTTGACGCCTGCATCAAGGTCGCGGAGCGCCCTGAAATGAAGGAACAGATTGAGGCTACCGGCTATACTTACAGCCCTATGAGCGGCGAGGAGCTGACCACAACCTACACCGAATACTTTGAGACCGCGAAGGAAATCTGCGAAAAGTACAGCGACCTGATCCTGGCGAAATAAAACAGAAATCATTCCGGAAACCCCGCCTCGCTCTGCCGGGGCGGACAATTTTCCGCAAGGGAGATGTGGTATGAATATTGCGGTACTACAGGAACTGATGAAGCCCGACCTGATCATTCTCTGCATTCTCGGGACCGTGTTTGGCACCATCGTCGGTGCCATCCCGGGCCTTAACGGGGCAGTGGGGGTTTCGCTGCTGCTCCCCATTACCTACAGCCTGTCCCCCG
>JAEXAZ010000324.1 GCA_023394255.1 Bacillota bacterium
CGAATCATGCAATGCCCGTCTTTTTGCGGACAAGTGCAAAGCCCTGTGTCTTGATACTCTCCGGTATTCATCAAAAGCCGCGCAGACTGCCTTATTCAATCACGCCGCCTTCGACAACCAGACTGTCGGAATCAACAGCATCGCCGTAAACAGGCGCAAGGGTTTCCTGATAATCAGCATGGAAGAACTCTTCCTCTCCCAATGCTTTAATTTCATCGTTCAACCAATTAAGCAATTCCGTATTTCCTTTCTGTACCGCCGGGGCGATGGTATCAAGGCTTCCCAGGCTCTCGATCCCTACCGTAAATCCGGGGTTCTGAATTGCCCACGCCAAAACTTCGGTATTGTCGGTTGAAAAAGCGTCGCCGCGTCCGTCCAGCAGGGCGTTATAGGTTTCGGTGTACTGGTCAAATTTCAAAAGATTGACTTCCGGATAATTTTCCGTGAAGAATGTTTCGGCCGTTGTGCCTTTTGCGACAATCAAGGTCTTGCCTTTGAGCTGCTCGGCATCGGTAATCAGGGCATTGTCCGGGCTGACGACTCCTAAAGCAACCTTCATATACGGAAGGGCAAAATCAACCGACTGGGCGCGTTCTTCCGTTACCGTGAAGTTCGCAAGGATAATGTCCACCTTTCCGGTTTTCAGATACTCAACACGGCTTGCAGGCTCAACGGAAACAAATTCCACCTCAACGCCCAAATCCGCTCCGATCCGATTGGCAAAATAGACGTCGTAACCTTGGTAATCACCATTGGAATCCACATATCCAAAAGGGGCTTTGTCGCTGAAAACACCGATTATTATCTTCCCGTCCGACTTAATCTGATCCAGCGTGCGCGCGGTACCTTCGGATTGGCCGGAGGTGCCGGAAGACGAGGGGGTATTTGCATTTTCGCTGCTGTCCGGCTGCGCATTTCCTGCGCAGCCGGCAAACAATGCCGCGGTGACGGTCAATATGCCAATAATAGACGCAACTTTTTTAAAAAACTTCATAAGATTACCTCTCTCATTTTAATTAAATTGGAATGTATTCAAAAAACGGCGCGCACGCTCCGTTTGAGGACTTTGGAAAAAGGGCTCCGGGGCGGCGCTTTCTACAATCTCGCCCGCATCAAGAAACACGATTCGATCGGCAATCGCCCGTGCAAATTGCATCTCATGGGTCACAATCAGCATGGTCATCCCGCCGTGAGCCAGTTCCAGGACTACATCCAGCACCTCCCGGACCATTTCGGGGTCCAGTGCCGCCGTCACCTCGTCAAACAGCATAATCTCCGGCTCCATGATCAGAGCGCGGACAATTGCAACCCTTTGTTTCTGACCGCCGGACAATTGGCGCGGATAGGCGTTCTTTTTTTCCAAAAGGCCAACGCGCTCCAACAGCCGTTCAGCCGCGGCCGCGGCTTCCTGTTTGCCGCGGTTCTGAACCTTGAGGGGACCGAGAAGAATGTTTTCCAGAACGGTCATATGAGGAAACAAGTCGTAACTTTGGAAAACCATGCCGATTTTTTGCCGAACCTGACTCCAGTTTGTTTTGCCGGTGAGGATACTTTGTCCGTCCAGCAGGATTTCTCCTGACTGGATTTCCTCCAGCCCGTTGATACATCGCAGCAGCGTGCTTTTTCCGCAGCCGGAAGGCCCCAGGATCACAACGACCTCCCCTTTTTGAAGCGTGAAACTGAAGTCATTTAACACCGGGGTGCTGTCAAAACTTTTTTGTAAATGCCGTACTTCCAGCAAAGCCTGTTCCATGAACCTCTCCTCAATTCTGCCAACGTTTTTCCAGCATTCCCGCCAGTCTGGAAATAGGATAGCAAACTAAAAAATAGAAAAAGAAAATTGCGGCATAAATCCACAACGCGGCCGACGGCGCCGTGTACCTGTTCGCTTCAATGATCTGCTGGCCCACCTTCAGCACTTCAACCACACCAATCAGTACGATCAGTGATGTGGTTTTGATCATGCGGGTGACCAGATTGATGGCCAAAGGAAGCAGCCGCCGCAGTGTTTGGGGGATAATAATATAGCGGTATATCTGAAACTGCGAAAGGCCCAGCGCAGCGCTGCTTTCATATTGGTGTTTCGGTATGGAAATCAACGCTCCGCGAACCAGATCCCCCATCTCGGCGGTTCCCCACAACACAAAGACGATCACGGCGGAAACTTCGCCCGAAATGTGGACGCCAAACGTCTTGGCAGCGCCGAAATAAACCAGAAATAGAAGTACAAGCTGCGGCATGATGCGTATAAATTCCAGGTAAATCCGTGTAATAAATTTGATTGCAGGGTTTTTAAGGGTCATCACCATGCCCAAAGCCAAGCCAAGAAGCATCGAAACTGCCGCCGACAGCAACGAAATTTTTACGGTGATCCACAGCCCTCCCAGCAACCGCAGGAGATTGCTGCCCTCAAACAACACCCGAATGCCCAAATCCGGCATAGCGCAGCCTCCTTTCCACCAGGGATGCGGCAATGGATACCGGCAGCAGGATAATCAGGTAAGAAACTACAAGCATCAAAAGAGCCTCGTCTGTTTTGTAATACAATCCGATGAGATCCTTTGCCACAAACATCAGGTCAGCCAGCGCAACGACGCTAAAAACCGAAGTTTCCTTGATCAGAAAAATTATGTTCGCACAAAGGGGTGGGACGGAAACCGAGACCGCCTGCGGAAAAACAACATAGCGGATGACCTGTGTCCGGGTCAATCCAATACTTAAACCAGCTTCAATTTGACTTTTTTCCACCGATTCCAGTCCGCTGCGAAATGCTTCCGCCATATAGCTTCCGCCCAGAAAGGCAAGGCCGATGATGGCACAAGCCTGGGAACTGATGACAATACCGGCTTTTGGAAGCCCGAAATACAAAAAGAACAGTTGGACCAAAAGGGGTGTGTTCCGCGACAGTTCAACATATCCACGCACAAGATACCTTGCGACCGGTATCTTAAAGTAAAGTATCAGACTACAGACGAGTCCAATTGCAAGCGATAACAGGATTCCCAGCAGCGCCATCAAGAGCGTCAGTTCTGCAGCTTCTTTATACAATGGTATGTACTGCTGTATAAAAGTCCAATCCAATCCGCACGCTCCTTTCTCTGGCAGCACTAAATAAATGGTACGTTTGGATAATATCATATAATTCATATAAATATAATATGAATTATATTAGCATACGGTTCCGGTTTTGTCAATAGTAATACTTACTTTTTGGCGAGAAGGCTGCCCCTGTCCATAAAACTGGCTTGTAACCGGAAAAGGACATGAGCTATTTGGGCTGTGCGGCCATTTATGGGACACCTCCTGGCCAGGGGTGATAAATTCATATTACGCCATAATCTGTGAAACATATATCACTCAAATATGTTGTACAAAAAATAAAGTTTTCCAATTTATTTCTTTAGAAAAGATAACAAAATAGCGGCTATGTCAAAATTCATGTTGACATTGCGCTCTTTAATTCATATAATAACTATAAGAA
>JAEXAZ010000015.1 GCA_023394255.1 Bacillota bacterium
CAAACGATTCAGACAACGAATATTATTACGGCTACCAGTACTCCATTGAAATGAAGAACGGCGGAGACTGGTATGTGGTTCCTTTAAAGGAAGAACAGTTTTTTATCGAGATTGCGGTCAGCCTGCCGCCGCATACTACGCAAACCTATCCCCTGTCGCTGGAGAACTTTGCGAGTACGCCGAAACCCGGACGTTACCGGGTTGTTTTCAACCAGAACTATATCGCCGAATTTGACATTACAGACTAAATGTTTTCCGATAAGAGACAGCGGATTTCCCCCGCTGTCTTTTTGTATCCGCCGGCAAAACAAATTTGCTTATGCCTCGTGCAAAAGGTACGACTTTACCTCTTCTTTACAAAAATCACACAGGCGAAAAACGTTTGCATGCTATTCTTTTTCCAATAAAATGTAAAGAGGACGGTGCATATGAAGCCATCCATTCGGTCTCATATCCAAAAAGCAATTGTTGCAAACGCTGTGATAACAGGTATTTTCATTACGGCCGTGGCCTGTTTTATGATTACGCGCTTTACGGTGGCAAACCACGAAACACTGATGAACAGCCTTGCCGCTTCCTATTCCATGAGCATCACCGAAACGGTTTCCAACCTGAAAGATCAAATCCGCAAGGTCGCCGCAAACGATCAGGTATGCGGCGGCAATATACCGCAGGAAGACCGGAAAGCTTACTTGAAGGCGCAAACCCACGACACTGTTTTTCAATGGTTCTCTGTCAGTGATAAAAACGGGGCCGCTTACGACGGCATGCAGATCGGGGATACCGATTATTTTCAGAACGCCATCCAGGGCATTGCCTATCTGTCCGCGCCGGTACAGGCGGATGGCGGAGCCCCCGTCATCATGGCCGGTTCGGAGATCACCGCCATGGGACCTACCGGGATTGTGTTCGGCGCAATCGACGGCAGTTATTTCAGCAAATACACGGACAAGATCACTCTGGGCAAAACGGGGTTTGGATTCCTGATCGACAAAAACGGAACGATTGTCGCCCACCCCGACCAGTCCCGGATCGGCCTCACCGCAAATCCGCCTGAAAGTGCGGACAGCCGGGAGCGCGACGGGCTTGCCGCTGTTTTATCCGAAATGGCCGCCGGAAAGGCCGGAGCCGGGTTCTTTTGGGAAAACGGGGTTCAAAAGATGGTTTCGTATTCCCCGGTGGAGGGCGACGAAGGCTGGTCGCTCGCGGTGTGCCAGGATTACAGCGAAGTCGTGGCCGCCAGCCGTCAGACGATCTGGGTTTCGGTCGCGGTGCTCATCGGAGCGATTGCGGTTTCCTTCCTGTTTGCCATGCTGACGGCAAATTCCATCTCGCGCCCGATTGCGGGCGCGGTCGCAAGGCTGGATCTTTTGGCAAAAGGCGACCTGCATTCCGAAGTCCCCGCCAAAGCGTCCAACCGGGAAGCAGAGGCGCTGCTCGGCGCCCTGCAGACCACGGTCTTTTCCCTGAGATCCTATGTTTCGGAAATTGACACCCTGCTTATGCAGCTTGCCCGCGGGAATCTGGACATCCGCCCCGAGCAGGAATACTGCGGGGATTTTGCCCCCATACGCAGTTCGCTGGAAACGATCATCCAGTCGCTGTCGGACACCTTCCGGCAGATTCAGGATGCTTCTTTCAGCGTCAGCCAGTCCTCCCGCCAGGTATCGGCCGGTTCGCTGCAAATATCGGACCGGTCTTCCACAGAAGCGCAGACGATCGAACAGCTTGGCTTGATGGTCGCCTCCATTACGGAAAAAATCGGCCAGAACACGCTGAGCACCCAGCAATCCGTGGAGCTGTTTTCCCAGATGAAAAACTGTGTCGGCGCGGTTGAGGCAAGCATGCAGAGCCTGCTGACTTCTTTCTCGGACATTGAAGCCGGCAGCGCAAAAATACAAAGCATTACGCATGTGATCGACGAAATGGCATTCCAGACAAAAATCCTCGCGCTGAACGCTTCGGTGGAGGCGGCCTGTGCCGGCGCCGCCGGCAAGGGATTTGCCGTTGTCGCCAATGAAGTGCGCAGCCTTGCCTATAAAAGCGCGGAGGCCGCACAGGATACGGAAGCGCTGATTTCCGGCTCCGGCCAATCCATCCGCAGCGGCCGGCAGCACGCGCAGAAAGCCGCGCAGGTGCTTGATGAACTGGTTCAAACAGTGGAGCAGGTCACGGGTATCGTCTATCAAATCTCCGACGCCTCTCAAAATCAGGAACAATCCGCCGAACAAATCCAGGCAGGCGTCGGCAGAATCGCCGAAACGGTTCAGTCCAACACCGCTTTCGCAGAGGAATGCGCGGCCGCAAGCCAAAGCCTTACGGAACAGGCCGCCGTACTGGCTGAACGGATGCACCAATTCCAGTTCGCCTATCAGGAATCGGTTTGTGCTGATGAATCATGAAACAACAGCGGATGGCGTTTTCGCCATCCGCTGTTGTCAGAGTCCCGTCACAACCAGCCGCTTTCAAGAAACCTCATTCAGGAATTTTCAATCTCCGCGGCCAGCCGCCGGACATCCGCCTCATCTGTCGCCCAGCTTGTGCAGAACCGCACCGCGCTGTGCCGGTCATCTATTTTCTGCCAGAAAGAATATTCATAACGCTCGCCAAGCTTTTTCAGCACGCTGTCCGGCATAATTGGGAACTGCTGATTGGTAGGCGACGGCGTTAAAAACGCATAGCCCTTTTTCACGCAGGCTTCGCGGATCAGCGCCGCCATTTGATTCGCGTGGCTTGCCAGTTCAAAATACAGGTCCTCTTCAAACAAAGCCAGAAACTGCAGGCCAAGTAGTCTGCCTTTGGCCAGCATGCCGCCCTTCTGTTTCATGATATAGCGGAAGTCTTCTTTCAAAGCATCGTTGCAGAGGACCAGCGCTTCGCCGAACAACGCGCCGATCTTGGTGCCGCCGATATAAAACGCGTCACAAAGCTGCGCGAAATCCGGCAGGCTGAGGTCGTTTTCACCGGCGCAGAGCCCATAGCCCATGCGGGCGCCGTCCACATAAAGGAAAAGTCTGTTTTTCCGGCAGGTCTCGCTGATTGCGGCCAGTTCGGCCCTGCTGTAAATCGTGCCCACCTCGGTCGGGAAAGACAGATAAACCAGTTTGGGCTGCACCATGTGTTCATGGGTCGCGTCGCCAAAATGTCCGTCGCAGGCGTCCTGTATCTGTCCGGCCGTCAGCTTTCCATCCGTGCCCGGCAGGGCCAGCACCTTATGGCCGGTCGCTTCGATTGCGCCGCTCTCATGGGTGTTGATATGTCCGGAATCAGCGGTAATCGCGCCCTGATGGGCACGCAGCGCGGCGGAGAGAACCGTCAGGTTTGTCTGGGTGCCGCCTACCAGAAAATGCACGTCAATATCCTGCCGCCCGCATTTTTCGCGGATCAGGGCGGCCGCTTTGGAACAATAAGGGTCTTCCCCGTATCCCGGAGTCTGTTCCAGGTTGGTTTCAGCCAACTTTTTCAGGATACTCGGATGCGCGCCTTCACTGTAATCACATTGGAACCTTGTCACTGTTATCCTCCTTATTCGAAGCGGCAATCGAATCTCCCGTTTTTTCTCGGTTGCCTTCGACATTGATTTTTATAATAGACGGGATTGTTAAAACCATTTGCGCCGCTTGAAATAGAACAGGCAGAAGGTTACAACGGCAATACTCAGGACGATGACAAACGGGTAACCGTATGGCCAGGAAAACTCGGGCATCCGCAGGTTCATGCCATACCAGCCCACAATCAGCGTCAGAGGAAGGAAAACAGCCGTCACGACAGTAAAAATTTTCATCAGGTTATTCTGTTCAATATCGATTTGTGCCTGATACGCTTCCCTGACCTGCGTGACATAATCGCGCAGATTCAGCACATGCGAAAAAAGGCGGTCGATCTTATTGTCCAGTATGCGGAAATAGCGCAGGTCTTCGGGCGGGATCAGGTTGTTTTCATTTTCGGTGAGCCCTTCAAAAATCTGGTTAAGCTGCTCATAATACTTTTTCAGGCGCAGCAGTTCCCTGCGGAATGCGATGATCTCTCCCGCACAGGCGCTTTTGGACGCTGTCAGCAGTTCGTCTTCCGTTTCCGTGATGTGTTCCTCCAATTTTTCCAGATGCGCAATGTCCCCTTTGAGAAGCTCAAGAAAAAACGAGTAGAGTGTTTTCTCGTTGGTCGCATTCTCCGTCACCAACTGCCCCGCCTGTTTGAAACACCGTTCCCCTTCAAAGATGAAAAAAAGATGTTCCCTTGTAAAATAGATCACGACCTGAACAGGCTTCGCGTGTTTGTCGTGCATATCGTACCAGTCGAAAGAGATCAAATCCATTTCCAGGTAGGATTCGAATTTATTGACCTGCCGGTACCGTATATGGGTCAGCGTCCTCTCGTCGATATAGGAGCTCAGCTGTTCCGCCTGGGTCGAAAGCAAAAGTTTCAGCATCTATAAATCCTTCTTTAAGCCGTATTCTGTTTCAATCTGTCCTGTGATTGGAATGCTTCCACAAATTTCTTTTATTATATCATTTCCCCCCTGAAGAAACAATGCGCATAACAACTGCACACAGACATTCAAACTCCCGGCATTTAAAATGCCGGGAGTTTGAATTGATCAATTGATGCCGTATCAAAGGTTGCGGCCGTTCCAGCCCCAGTACGAAACCTCTTCATATTTCACATAGACATGATCCGGGCTGATTCC